>SKXY01000339.1 GCA_007128175.1 Wenzhouxiangella sp.
CCGTCGGCGAATGTCTCACGGTAGCCGGCGGCATCACGAATGGCCCCGTCCGGTGCACGTTCCGGGACCATTTCGGCGTCACGCTGCTGATCGGGCCAGGCATGCCAGGTCAGCGACACCTCGGAGGCGGTGGCGTGCTTGCCGTCGGCCTCGCCAAACAATTCGCGCGAGAGCCTGGTCACCCGCGGCCCGGCAAACCAGTTGCCCAGCTTCAGGTGCAGCGGCGAGGCCCGGCCGGCCAGGCTGGCATCGGCCCAGAGTTCGGCGAATGCGGCGTGGACGGTCGCGATATTTCCGCCGTGTCCATTGAGAAAGTAAAAGTGGGTAAAACCCTGGCTTGCCAGCGAACCGACCACGTCACGGATCACGGCGATCAGGGTCGAGGGCCTGAGCGTGATCGAGCCCGGGAAGGCCAGGTGGTGCTGGGCCATGCCGATGCTGAGGGTGGGGCCAACCAGGATGCCCTGCTCGGCCATGCCCGCGGCAATGGTCTCGGGACAGATCGCGTCGGTGCCGATCAGGCCGGTGGGACCGTGCTGCTCGGTCGATCCGATGGGAACGACCACGCCGGTGGATTGTTTCAGGTAAGCCTCGATTTCGGGCCAGGTGGATAGTTGCAAACGCATCGCTTCAAGTCTCTTGTCATGTGAATTCGCTTCAGTCTCGGCCATGATTCAGTTCGTGCCAGGCCTCGATCTCGACCAGCAGGTCACGCCGGCAGATATCGCCACGCAGACCGGCCAGGCGCACGCCCGGCCAGCGCGCTCGCAGTCGCGCTTCGATCGGCTGCCAGTCGGCCGGCTGACGAACATACACCCGCACCAGGCTGGTCAAGCCGGGGCGGCGCGGGCCGGGATGATCAAGTCGGTCGGATGCCACCGCGATCAGGGCCTCGACATTGGTGGCCGCTTCATCGGCCTGTGCCAGCACGTCACCGGGGTGGGCGGTGGCGTGGCCGATCACGCTGGCGGTGCCGGAGATCAACAGGCCGAAACGGCCGCCGGCCAACGGCAGTGCGGTCGCCCGTGCAAACGCTGGGCTGCGCGGTCCGTAGCGGCGCGGGTAGGCCCAGGCTGGCACCTGGCGCGGGTTCTCGATCGCCAGGCCCCGACGATGACCGGCCAGCGCGAACAATCGGAACCGATCTTCGTCGCTGCCGATGGCAGTGGCGGCACACATGGCCGAATCATCCAGCCCGGCCTCGGCCAGCGCCCGGCCGCGGCCGATACAGAAGCGGCGGTAACGCTCCCGGTCGCCGTCACCGTAGTTGATGCCCGGCATGAAATTCCAGATTCGCAGCAATTCCGGAAAGCCGGCCGAACGTACCCGTTCGATAAGGTCGCGATACAGCGCATGTGCCAGCGGTTCGGGGTCCTCTTCGCGCTGGTCGGCTCGCACCATGGCAATACTCATCAGCCCGACGCCATGGGCCCACCAGCCGTCATCGGTCATGGTGTATCCGGTCACCGATGGCAGCGACCAGCACTCGCGCTCGAAATCCCCGCCCAGCCAGACCAGGCCCGTGCCGGCGGCCGCACGCTGCACGCCGCGCACACCGAGGTCGAAGCCCAGCAGCGGCTGCCCCCCGACATTGCCGGCACTCACTTCAAGCGGCGGATCAGCGGCGGCACGCAGGGAAGAGGTCATGGTCCAGGACATGGCCGCATTCTAACGCCGGCCCATCACATGTGACCTGCGGCAGGTGACCAATCGCCGCCAATGGCCTAGTCTTTGATGAAAGCCGGGAAAGAACGAATGAATCAGACAATGGAACCTGCCACCGACCGCCTCGTTCACCTCGACGTATTGCGAGGCTTCGCCCTGCTCGGCATCCTGCTGGTGAATTTCGAATGGTTCACCCGGCCCCTGCAGGCCATCGTGCTGGGCGCCGAGCCGGGACTGGCCGGTATCGACGTCGCCGCCGACTTCCTCATCCGGGCACTGGCCGAGGGCAAGTTCTACCCACTCTTTTCCATGCTCTTCGGGGCCGGCTTCGCGCTGATGGCCGAGCGTGCGCTGTCTCGCCAGACGCCGTTCTGGGGGGTCTATGTCAGGCGCCTGCTCTTGCTGGGGCTGTTCGGTGCCGCGCACATGGTTCTGATCTGGGCCGGCGACATCCTGCTGGTGTACTCATTGACCGGTTTCGTCATGATCGCGCTTTTTCGCAGAACGCCGGCCAGGCGACTGTGGAAGTGGGCGCTGCCCTTCATCTTCCTGCCCGTTGTCGTGATGTGGCTGGGCGCCGCCGCAATTGAGGCCAGCCGCCTCGACCCGCAGGCCCACGAGGAATTGATGACGGAATTCGCGCAGGACGAGCAGGTGCACCGCGAACGTATCGAGCAGGCTGCCGCCATTCATGCCGAAGGCACTTGGCGCGAGAACGTGGGCCAGCGCCTGGCGGACATGCGTTTCACCCTGACGCACTTCGTTTTCTGGACGCCCCCCGTGCTCGGCTTTTTCCTGATCGGGCGCTGGCTGATCGTCAGCGGCCGACTGACGCGCCCGCAGGAGCATCGCATGTGGTTCCGGCGCTGGCGCTCGCGCGGGTTGCTGATCGGGCTGCCGCTGGCGTTCGCCGGGGCGTCAATGACCCACGGTGCCAACATGATGATGCCCACGGCGAGCACGGCACTGGGCCTGACCCTGACCGCCATTGCCGGACTGCTGTTGTCGCTGGCCTACCTTTCGACCGTCACCCTGGGAGCCAAACGACTGGCCTTCCTGGCCCCGGCCGGCCAGATGGCACTGAGCAATTACCTCGCCCAGTCGCTGATCTGGACCTGGCTCATCTACGGCCACGGCTTCGGGCTCTGGGGGCAGTTACCGCGTTCGCTGCAACTGGTACTCGCGCTGGTATTCTTCGCCGTGCAGCTCATCGTCAGCGCCTGGTGGCTCGGGCGCTTCCGATTCGGCCCGGCGGAATGGCTTTGGCGCAGCCTTACCTACTGGCAGATGCCGCCGATGCGGCGCTGACGCTGATCGTCGGCAGTGCGCGTTTTTTCGCCAACGTAACCGCCATTCGCGGATCAACAAAGGCGCCTGAAAACCCATTCACGGTAATGCAATGTGCCCGATTGCCGGTCGGGGCGAGACTGGAATGCCGGTTGCATGTATTCTTGATGATCGTGCATTGTGGGTGAGCAGTCGCCGCGCACCCGAAACTGACCCAACCGCTGCCGGACGAAACGAAACTTGTCAGATCTTCAACCCCGGCCAACGAGCCCGCGAGACGACATGGCAGGCGTCCGGACGGCCGACACCACCGATTCGCCCGGCAACGCGGCGAAGTCCGCGCTGTTCCGGAAGTTCTTCAGCATCTCACCCGACGGCATCGTGCTGCTCGACAACGATGACTGCATTCTCGAGGCCAACCCGGCCTTCCTGGCGCTGTTCGGCTACGAACTCGACGAGGTGATCGGGCAGCCGATCAACCAGTTGATCGTCGATCCGGCATTTCACCAAGAGGCCAGCGAACTGTCACGTCGCGCGCTCAATGCCGAGATCGTGCGCCGGGAAGCGCTGCGCTGTCGCAAGAACGGCGACCTGATCAACGTCGAAATCTTTGGCACCCCGTTGATGCTGGATGATCGTCAGGTCGGCATTTACGCCATCTACCGCGATGTCACCGCGCGACGCGAGGCCGAAGACCTGCTCGAACAAAGCGAGGCCAAGCACCGCACCATCGTCGAGTGCATGAACGACGGCTACTTCGAGATCGACCTGGCCGGAAACCTGCTCTTCTTCAACCGGGCGCTGGTTCAGATCTTCGATATCGATGCCGACCGGCTTGAAGCGTTCAACGTGCGCAACCACTTCGACCCGAAAACCAGCGCAGACCTCTACCGGCAGTTCAACCGCATCTACCGCGAAGGCGACAACGATTCCCGCGTGACCTGGCAGTTCGTGCCTTCCAGCGGCCAGCGACGTCACCTGGAAGCCTCCGTATCGCTGGTCACCGGAAAGCAGGACCAGCCGGTTGGTTTTCGCGGCGTGGTCCGGGATGTCACCGATCGCGTCGAGGCGCTCAAGGCCCTGCGCCGGTCCGAAGAACTGTTCCGCCTGGTCACCGAGCATACCGGTCAGCTGGTCTACGACTACGACCTCGCCAGCGGCCACATCGACTGGTCGGGCGCGACGACGTCCGTCCTCGGCATGTGCCGGGCGCAGGCGGCGACCTTCAACATCGACCGCTGGGCCGAACGCCTTCATCCCGACGATCGCGCCCGTTGCCTGGAGCTGCTGACCAACACCGGCAGGAGCGGCAAACCGTATCGTATCGAGTACCGGCTGCGGCGACGTGGCGATGACTATATCCACGTCGAGGATCGCGGCGCCTACCTGCTAGACGAGGCTGGAAAGCCAGTCAGGCTGATCGGCACATTGACCGACATCACCCCGCGCAAGCACCAGGAAGAGGCCATCGCCTACCAGGCTACCCATGACGCCCTCACCGGGCTGGCCAACCGCTTCAAGTTCGAGGAGACGGTCAACCAGCTCAGCGAGGATGCCACCCGGACCGGGCGACGACACACGTTTCTCTACATGGACCTCGACCAGTTCAAGGTGGTCAACGATACCTGCGGGCACAACGCCGGTGACGAACTGCTCCGGCAGGTGACCGACCACATCGGCGGCCTGGTCCGCCGCGACGACCTGCTGGCGCGACTCGGTGGCGACGAGTTCGGATTGCTGCTGACCGACTGCGACACCGACGCCGGTACGCACATCGCCGAGAAGATCATCGCCGGCATCAATGCCTTTCACTTCGAGTGGGACGAACACCGATTCAGCATCGGCATCAGCATCGGCATGGTCGCACTTGACGGTTCACTGAACTTCGTCGATCTGCTCAAGGCCGCTGACCAGGCCTGCTACGTGGCCAAGGACCAGGGACGCAATCGCTACCATGTCTACCATGAGGAAGACCGCATCCTGCGCCAGCGCAGCGCGGAGCTCAAGGCCGTGGCGGACGTCAACTCGGCCATCGCCGAGAACCGTTTCGAGCTGCACGTTCAGCGCATCGTCGACCTGCATGTCGACAGCGCCCTTCCCGGCCACGAGATTCTATTGCGCATGCGCAACCGCATGGGGCAGCTGATTCCTCCCGGCGAGTTCATCCTCGGGGCGGAACGCTACAACCGCATGCTCGAGCTCGACCGCTGGGTAGTGGATCATGCACTCAGGCATATCGGCTGCCTGTCGCGCGAGGGCCGATCGTCACCAAAGCAGTGGTACTCCATCAACCTGTCCGGCGCCACGGTCGATGACCCCGGCTTCGGCGAATTCGTCTGCCGGTCCCTCAAGCAACACGACGTCGATCCGGCCCGGGTCTGTTTCGAAATCACCGAAAGTGCGGCTATCACACACCATCGCAACGCCCTGCGCTTCTTTCACTCTGTGCGAGCGATGGGTTGCCGTGTCATGCTCGACGATTTCGGCAGCGGCCTGTCCTCGTTCGCCTATCTGAGAATGCTTCCGATCGACTTCATCAAGCTCGACGGCACGCTGATCCACAATATCGCCCGCTCCGAATTCAGCCAGGCCGTAGTCCGTGCCATTCACGACGTCGCCCGTGCGCTGGACATCCCCCTGATCGCCGAGCACGTCGAAACCGACGATGAACTCGGGCACCTGCGTGCCATCGGCGTCGAATACGCGCAGGGGTTCTTGCTGCACAAGCCCGAACCGTGGTTTCGTTACCCGGGTTCGTCGGCGAATGAAAAAGCGTGCCGCTGAATTCGAACCAATCACACTCCTGGCGGTCGATTGCTCCAACCCGACACGCCCTGATAACCCGAACCGGCCAATGAACCCGTCAACTTCAATTCTTGCTTTCGCCGCGGCACTCCTGTTGTCGATCGGCGGTTCGTCCGCCCAGGCAACGACCTGGCCTCTCGAAACGACTGCAACGGAAGTCGTCGGCGAGATGCAGTACGAGCATGCCCGACGCAGCGATACCTTGATGGATATCGCGCGCTGGCTGAGCATGGGATACCGCGAAATCCGCCGCGCCAACCCCGAGGTCGACCTGTGGATTCCCGGCGAAGGCACCCGCATACTGATCCCGTCGAAATTCGTGCTGCCGGATGGGCCGCGCGAAGGGCTGGTGATCAACCGGGCGGAAAAGCGACTCTATTATTTTCATTCCGAGGCCGATGGCGGCGAACCCGTGGTGACCACCTACCCCATAGGCATCGGCAAAGCCGGCCGCGAAACCCCTGTCGGCAATGCCACCGTGACCCAGCGACTGGAAAACCCGGCCTGGTATCCCACCGAGGGGGTACGTGCCGATTACCGCACGCGCGGCATCGAACTGCCGCGCATGGTGCCGCCGGGACCGGAAAACCCGCTCGGGCGCTTTGCCCTGATTCTCGACATGGACGGTTACCTCATTCATGGCACCCATCGTCCCGACGGTGTCGGCATGCGGGTGAGCCAGGGCTGTGTGCGCCTGTACCCCGAGCATATCGAACAACTGGTATTCGACGTCCCCATCGGCACACCGGTCGCCATGGTCGATCAGCCGGTCAAGGCGGGCTTCCGCGACGGGCAGCTGTTCCTGGAAATCCATCCCGGTCACGACGACAGCGTGCCCGAGATGACGGAAGTCAGAGCGGTGGTGGAAAGAGCCTGGCAACGCAACCGCCACCGGCTGGAGGAAAGCATCGACTGGCAACTGGTTGAAGAAGCCTGGCGCAACGCCGATGGTGTGCCCCGCGTGATCAGCGCGACAACCAGATCCTGAAAAAGAAACGGCGGCCCAGGGGGCCGCCGCGGTAATTCACATCGACTGACGAAATCGTCAGTCAGACGGTCTTACTTTTCCTGCATGCGCTCGAGCGCACGGTCCAGCTTTTCATGCGCTTCATCGCAGCAACGCTGTGACGCATCGGCTGCCTGCTGGGCGGCACGGGCCGCTTCCATGGCCTGGCGCGCGGCATCAGCCGCTTCCTGGGCTGCCTGACGGGCCTGCTCGGCCGTCTGGTTGGCCTGTTCAGCCTGCTGCTCGGCACGCTCGACCGAGGCGGTGCTCGCGCAGCCGACCATCAGTGCGATAACGACAGCCGCCAGGAACAGCCTGGAATTCGAAATCACGTTCTTAACCATATTTCACTCCATAGAGTCAGGGTTGACTTGTGTACTTCCGGTCAGCAAACCGGCATCGGCGCCGCCGACGGTCCGGGTCGAGACCGACCAAATCCGGCCAACGCCCTTACCCCCAGCGGGCACAAAGCCGCTTGCTGACATATCTTACAGCAGTTTTCACAAATGTGCCGCTGTCAGCTCATCATTGCCGTTGTCCTCGGAGTCCTCGTCCTCTTCAAGCGTCTCGTCATCGTCGTCGGCCTGCGCCTCTTCCTCGCCGGATCGACGCTCGCGCGAGTCGATCAATCCCCGCAACAACTGTCGCCCGGTACGCTCGTGCTCCCGCTCGCGTTCAGGTTCATCTTCGACGGGGGCATCCGAATCCGTTTCGTGCTCGTCTTCTTCCGGCGGCCGGTCTCCCGAGCGCGGGCGCTCGAGGCGTTCGATCAGGCGCCGTCCCACCTCATCGCGTACCGCACGCTCGGCGATGCCGGCCAGGTCGACACTGATCACCGGTGCGGTCATCGGTCCGGCGATCGCCAGCGGAATGGTGCCACCGGTGGCCGAACGCAGGCGCGAGGGCAGGCGCTCGAGCAGGCTTTCACCCAGGTCCAGCTCGATGCGGTAATCGACCTGGTCGGCGGCAAAGTCGATACTCCCGGTACCGCGGGCACCGAACCCTGCGGCGGCCAGGTCCAGGTCCGGCAGGGAAATGATGCCATCCTCGACTTGCAGGCTGCCGGCCAGCGACCGGAAGGGGGTCTGGCCGCTGAACGCCTGGCGCACGTTGCCCAGGCTGGCGACGGTGAGTTCCTGCTCGATGAGCGATTCCAGATCGATGCCGCGCACCGCGCCGTCGCTGAGCAGGAACTGTCCGCTGCCGTCCAGCGAGGCCAGGATGTCGCCGGGACTGAGGCCGCGGAATCGAATATCGAGCGACAGGTCACCGCTGCCGGCCACGGGCGCATGTTCACTGAACAGGCCGGCGATCTGTTCGACGAGTACGCCGGACAGGCGTGGCTGAAGGTGCACGGCTGGCGGATCTTCGTTGAAATCGACTTCGGCACTGCCCTCGAAGCCGCCGCCGAACAGCCGTGCGTTCAGCGGTTCGAGTTGTAGGACGCCGTCGACGAGATGACTGTCGGCACGAACCTGCGTCAGCTCGAGCCCGTCTGCCAGAACGAGCTCGTCCAGACGCAGTTCAGCACGAAAATCGAGCCCGGTCAGCGGGGAAAAATCGGGGACTTCGCCGTTGTCCGGCGGCGTTTCGTCAGTGCCGCCCATGGCCGCCAGGGTGCGAAGATCCAGGCGTTCGCCGCTCACTTGCAGCCGCCCCCTGACCGGATCGGCCAATACCAGCTCTCCACCCAGGTCGAGTCGCTGGCCGTCCAGGCGGAGCTCTGCACCGGGCATGGCCACTTGCACCGGTTCATCCAGCCTCAGGTTTAGCGTCTCCGTCAGTACCAGACCAACTTCCAGATCGGGCATCGCCAGGCGCAGATCGAGGCGCGGCAAGTCAATGGACACGAGGTCAGCGGACAGATCGATCCGGGTGTCGCCCTCGGCGCGAACTTCTGCCCCGGCCGCCGGCAGGTTCAGTCCAGCTTCCCAGTTTCCGAGGTCGATGCCCGACAGGTTCGCGGCCACGCGCAGCGTACCGGAGAAACCCAGGGCATCGATCACGCTCTCGCCGGCATCCAGCACGCGTGCGCGCAAGGAGACATCGATATCGCGATCGGCCGCGAACGAGGCCATGTCAAAGGAATCAACGACGATCTCGCGGCGCGTGTCGGCGGCCAGGTCAAGCAACACCACCGAGACCGAACGCAGCCCCACCGCACCGGTCTGCAGCATGGACAGATCAGGCTCACCGGGCGCGGCCGGATCGGGGTCGTCGGCGAACAGCCCTTCCAGGTTGCTGCGCCCCTGCCGGTCGGTCACCAGGGTGAACGTGGCCTGCTCGAAGTCGATGGCGCCGATCTCGAGTTCACCGCGAATCAGCGGCCAGACTCGAACGGCAGCCCGGGCCACACCGATTTCGGCCAGCAGCGGCGAAGGTTCGAAGTCGGGCGGGTTGCCAACCGAGGCATCGCGAATCTCGAAAGCCAGCCACGGAAACAGGCGCAACTCCATGGGGCCGTCCAGGCGCACCTCGCGCCCAATCTGTTCGGAAGCGCGCTCGGCGATCTGCTCGCGGTAGTTGTCGGGATCGATGAAAACGACCGCGGCAACCGCGGCCAGAACAACCAGCACGACCAGGGCGATCAGGACAAGAACGATTCGACGCAACATCAGCTAAGCCTCCGGGCAAAGATTGCCCGGCCAGCTTATCAGAGCAGGACCAATTTCAGCACCGGAAACGAACCCCGGCCTGTCACTCCCCTTGGGCAATTAACCCGTTAACCGGTTGTCCGATCGTCTTAAAGCCCGAACCAGGCAAACGCGTAACCCTCAAGCAACTCCTCGCGATGCGGCGCCACCATTTCCACCGTCTCGTCTGGCACATCCCAGGTTCGTTCCTGCATGGCCTCTTCACCGTAGGCAGCCACCGCCACCTCCTGGCCGATCGCCTTGTAGGTCTGGTTGCGCACGTACATGTACTCCTGCAGCGAGAAGTTGTAGCGGTTGAGTGCTTCGACCTGGGCGCGCTTGGCCTCGAGCAGCAACTCGCCCATGCCCCGGTAGGCGGCCACGAGCTCGCCAATGCTGGCGTCACGGTCGCCGCGGTCCATGTCTTCCTGCATGGCCTCGAACTGTTCCTTCAGATCGCTCATGCGCCCTTCCATGGACTCACGCATGGCGCGCTGGGCCACCAGGAAGCGCTGGAACTGTTCTTCGGTCACGGAACCGTCGCCCGGCGGCTGGTAACTGTCAGTACGGTCGACCTGCTCGTTGAGCTCGGCATACTCGCGCACGAAACTTTCGACATCGGTCACGAATTCGTAGGCCGGCTTGATCACGAAAAAGTATCCGGCAATGCCGCCGCCACCGACAAGCACCACGACGACCACCAGGCATCCAACTAGAATCTTCGGCATGGAAATATCCTTTCAATACGTTGATGTTTTCGCGCTGTCTTTCAAAAACGTGAAAGCCGGTCCAATCATGCCACCTGCACCGTCACACGGCTGCAGTGGAAACCACTTAACATAGGCCGTTGACCTGCAAATGCCCACAGTCACGTCCATGCCTGTCATTTCAAAACTCGTGCAGCGCAGCCTGCCAACCCTCGCTTTGGCACCCGTACTGATCAGCCTGCTGGCTGCCTGCCAGCCGGCGCCGGCCGATCCCGTCGAGCAACGCCCGCAACCCCTGCTGTTGATCTCCATCGACGGATTCCGTCACGATTACTTCGAATTGATCGACAGCCCCAACCTCGACCGACTCATCGACGAGGGTCTTTTTGCCGACAGCCTGCATCACGTCTTTCCAACCAAGACCTTCCCCACCCATTACACGCTGGTCACCGGTCGCTACCCCGGCACCCACGGCGTGGTGGCCAACAGCATGTGGGATCCGGAGCGCGACGCACGCTTTTCACTCGGCGACCGTACCGCCGTCGGCGACGGCTACTGGTACCAGGACGGCGAACCGATCTGGGTGACCGCCGAACAACAGGGACTGACCTCGGCCACCTTTTTCTGGCCCGGCTCGGAAGCGAAGATTCATCGCGTGCGGCCCACGCACTGGCGACCCTACGACGGCAGCGTGCCGCACACCGAGCGTATCGAACAGGTCCTGGAATGGGCCGGCATGCCTGATGACGAACGGCCGGACCTGATGACGCTGTACTTCAGCCGGGTCGATTCACTCGGTCACTCACGCGGTCCGGCCGCACCCGCCGTGCTGCAGGCGGCGGAAGAACTCGACGCCGAACTGGGCATGCTATTCGACGGGCTCGAACGTCTCGACCTGTTCGATGCCATCAACATCATCCTGGTCTCCGACCACGGCATGAGTGCCGTCGACATCGAACGCTACATCCGCCTCGACGACTACCTCGACCTGTCGAAAGTCCGGGTATCGGACTGGGGGCCGGCCGCCCAGATCTGGGCCACCGACATGGAAATCGAGTCCATTGTCGAGGCACTGGACGGCGCCCACCCCCGCCTGCGCGTCTGGGCGCGCGACGACATCCCGGATCGCTACCGCTTCGGCAGCCATCACCGCGTTCCCGACGTGCTGGCCGAGGCCGACCCCGGCTGGATGATTTCCTCAAGCCCCTTCTTGGCCCAGCGTCAGCCGCCCCGGGGCATGCACGGCTGGGATCCCGCCCACGGCGAACAGCACGGCATCTTCGTCGCCCGCGGCCCGGCTTTCAGCCGCGGCACGCGCAGCCCGGCGATGCGCAGTATCGACGTTTACGCCCTGCTCACCGAACTGCTGAACCTGGATCCGGCCGAGCACGAGGGTTCGCTGACCTCCTTTCTGCCCTACTTCGAAAGCCGGCCGGAACCTGACTACGACATCGCTCATTTCCGGTGTGACACGAAACTCGTGGAAGCTCGCATCGGACCGGCCCACATGGCGCTGCACATCGATGATTACATCCATGTGTTCGACCGCGTCTCCGAACCGGGCGCGTCACGGCAGTCATTCGGGGAGCTCGATCTGGAGTTCCACGTCGAAGGGGAGCGAGCCGAGGGGCGGATCGATGGCCACGACCTGGGTGATTGCCAGCGGGTCGAGACTGACGCTCGCTGAGACCGGTCGGCGGGATGACGGCGCGGGTCAGGGTAAAGGCCCATCCGGCCTCCGTCACGTACAATGGGGGGAGAATTCCCCGTGGCGCGGACGATGGCACAGGCACTGTTCAACCAACTCGTCGAGAACCTGCTCGACGCAGTCTTCGTACTGGAAAAACCGTTCCGCCGCATCGTCTACGTCAACCAGGCCGCCTGCGACATGTTCGGCTACCCGGCCGAACATCTGGTCGAGTCGACGACCGAACTGCTGCATGTCGACGCGGATCATTTCGCACGGTTCCATAGCTGGAGCAGCGAGGTACTTGCCCGACAGCCTCAATTTCGCGGCGAGTTCCGCATGCGACGGGCCAATGGCGAGACGTTTCCAACCCACCACTCGGTTTCCCTGTTCACCGATGAAAGCGGCACCGAATTCGCCGTCAGCGTGGTGCGTGACATTTCCGAACAGCACGCCCAACAGGCCGCACTGCGGAAAAGCGAAACGCGTTTTCGCCAGATCGCCGAAAACCTGCGCGAGGTGTTCTGGATTGCCGACCCGTCAAAGACCCGTATGGAGTATGTCAGCCCCGCATATGAAACGATCTGGGGGTTGAGCGTCGACAGCCTGTATGACGACCCGCACTCATTCGAACACGCCATTCATCCGGATGACCGGGAACGGGCGCTTGCCCTGATCCGGCAGCAGGCGCACAGCGAATACGAGGCCGAGTACCGCATCATCCGTGCCGACGGTGCCGTTCGCTGGATCTGGGACCGCAGCGTGCCCATTCGCGACGAGCGGGGCGAGGTCGACCGGATCGTGGGTATCGCGGAGGACATCACCATCCTCAAGGAACGCGAAGCCGAAGCACTGCAGGCTCGCAAGATGGATGCACTGGGCCAGTTGACCGGTGGCATTTCGCATGACTTCAACAACATGCTGACGGTGATCATGGGCAACGTGGAATTGTTGCTGGAACGCCAGGTCGGCGACGAGTCCTCGGCGGCACTTGCGCGCGATGTCCTCGATGCAACGCGACGCGCCCGCGACCTGGTCAGTCGACTGATGACCTTCGCCCGGCAAAAAACCTTGCGACGCACCAGCGTCGATCTCAACGAGATGATCGATCGACTGGATGCACTGCTCGGCCGCACCCTGGGCGAGAACGTTCGCATCGATGTCGAGTGCGATCCCTCGCTGTGGCCGGTGCTGGTCGATCGCTCCCAGATCGAGACCTGCCTGCTCAACCTGGCAATCAATGCTCGCGATGCGATGCGCTCGGGCGGGGTTCTCACCATCACCACGGCCAATCGGAAACTGGATATCCATGATGCGGATGCGCCGGCCAGACTGCCGGCCGGCGATTACGTCACGATCGAGGTGCGCGACACCGGTTGCGGGATTGCGCCAGACATCATCGACCGCGTCTTCGATCCATTCTTCACGACCAAGCCGCCTGGCGAAGGCACCGGCATGGGGCTGAGCATGACCTATGCCATCGTGCGCGAATCCGGCGGCCATGTCGAAGCCGAGAGCCATCCGGGAAAAGGGAGTTGCCTGCGCATTTTTCTGCCCAGACAGCAAAAACCGGAACCGCAGCTTCCGGTCGATCAGCACGACCAGCCAGCCGCCGGAACGGAGAAGATCATGGTGGTCGAGGACCAGGACATGGTCAGGAATCTTCTCGTCTCACAGCTAGGCCAGCTTGGCTACCACGTTATAGAGGCCAGCGATGGCACCGCCGCGCTGGAGTTGATC
>SKXY01000238.1 GCA_007128175.1 Wenzhouxiangella sp.
ACAATGCGCTGCTGGGAAGCACTATCGATAGCTTCAGTATCCGGGAGGGCTGGCCCAGAGGCAATCAGGCCATTGACGATGAAGGCCGGGTGGGCATCTCGTTTCGCCTGGAAGACGACCGTCGCGGCATTCTGATCGCTGACGGCAACCTGGCTGGTGATCGGGTGTTCTCAGACCGCTTTCAATAAACTCACTTAAATGAAGAAAACTAATATTGGAATTGCACCCTCAGTTGCCACTCATTTGACTGACCCTCACCAATCGCACCTGATGCCAAGCACTCCCGCTAGCAGGGCTTACGCTTGCATTTACGAAATTGACGTACCATACCCCATAATTGGTAGACGTACCAATTTGGGGTGACGCCGACCAAAAAGTTGATCTTGTTGTTACAGGTGTATTCGGGAAAACTTCCCGATTAATCAGTGGCGCACTGCTTTGACACTCTTCAACAATACTCCGCAACTCGTTCACGTTGGGAAGGCGCCAGTCATCTCCTGCATCCTCGGCGATACCAAGAGCCGTGAACCAAGGCACACGAACTACGCCATCATCATCATCACAAGTATCCCCATTCCATGTCTGTCCAACTGAACACCTTTGCCATTCGACGCCCGTGGTCTTGTGTCGAACCACGGCACCATCGTCCATTAAGGCAAAGTCCTCGGAGGGGGTAGTCGGTGGAACGCTGCCATTTTCACAGGTATCGTTTGGAATCTGGCCATGCGCATTCGTTGAAAACAGAAATAAGGCCAAGACAAACAGCAAGAAGAGCGAAAAGTGGACGAGAACTCTATCAGTCATTCGTTTTAGACTCCATGGTCATTCAGAGATGAATTATTTCGCATGAAACCTTCGCCTTGAATTTCTTCATGTCTAATTTTCTTGGATTCATTTGCACGAAAGCAATTTATTCTATGTTGAGCAGACTTCAGCGTAAGCACGTTAAACCAAGACTGCAGGTCAGGCATATTCAATTCACTGCCTATCACGCACCAATCGAACATGACGGACTGCGCTTTTCCCTGCCAGAGCACTTGAACCTGAAGAAAATAAAATACTCAGCGCCCAATCCTCGTTGGGGCCATATGGTGAGGCCGACCAGAAAAGCTCTGAAGGTGTGTTTGGAAAGAACTCGGTGTCGATGGCTGGATCACGCCGACCCATGTGCGTCAACGTTTGCAGCTCCAACAAGGTTGGCATCCGCCAATCACTGGCACCACACAGTGATTGTGAATTGACTGCCTGAACAAAACCCTGTGTATCACAACTACTACCCGCACATTCGCCACCATCCTGAACGCCCGAAGCACCGCCATTTGTTGCTGAATCCGGGTTGTACCAGGTATAGGTATGATCCTTGTATCGCAGATGACCGGGCTCATCCACTTTGACCTCCCACACAAGTTCTGTGTGATTGTCGCGTACACAGGCCCACTGGCTTGCGCTAGCCGGAAGATCGTTGCCATTCGCGTCAAGCTTGGTAAAGTCGAAGCCTGCGACTCCGTCCCCCACCTTACTTAACTCACCCTCGCGAGCCAAAGCATCTCGGCCGAAGTCACCGTCCTGGTTGGGATGCGAGTCCACAGGGCAGTCAAGAAAAATATTATTACCGTCTGCACACCAGTCTATTCCAGTGTCATTAAGCGGACCTGACGGCGGGGGGACCTCGAATTGATCGTGGAATATCACAGGATCTTCGGCGGAGACAACACGTTCAATGCAGGCAACCGCGCTACCAACGATAGTTGCCGAAATGAAGATCAGTTTTAACAACGCGACACGAACATTTGTATCATGTGACCAGCCGCAGAAAACATGCCTGGGTCGGGCACCGCCCGACCCGGGCATGTACCCCCGGGTCCACCCCTTGTCATGCATTCCCGTCTTGAGGGGATGCTCCGTTTCGTCAGCGGCCATTAGAACAAACTGATCCATGCCAAGCCCAGATTCCTTTTCCTGTTTCGGGCATTATTGCTTCGCACCCGAAAGCCAGCGTCTCTTAATCGGCCTGGACATGCTCTCTCGGCATCTGATGCATGCCTGACCGGCGATATGACCACAGTTGAACATGCCCTGGCCAACCGGGGGCTCAAGAAAAAGTCAAGAAATTAATTGCAGTAAATCAATAACTTGAACGATACAATGAGCCTCCGGGATCAATTTCGTCGGAAACCGGCGCGGGTAGCACGGGGCTTGAACCCGCTACTGGCATTGGAGACACTGTCGGCAGACAAGATGCCCGTGACCAGACCTGGAAGGAATTGCAGGCATGACTTCAAAAGGGGAACAAGCCTATCGCTGGCGATTCGGCGCGGCGGATTTCGATGAGTCGACGCTGGAACTGCGTCGGCACGGCAAGCCGGTTCATCTCGAGCCCAAGCCGCTGAAGCTGCTGTCGCTGCTGCTGCGCAATCACGGCGAGGTCGTCACCCGCGAGGAAATCGTTGCCGAGGTCTGGGAGGACCGCGTGACGGTGGATCATACGATTTCCACGGCGATCGGCAAGTTGCGCAAGGCACTAGGCGAAGAGCCCGGGATCACGATCGAGACTGTGCCGCGGGCCGGATACCGGCTCTCCGGCGAAGTCGAGCGAGTGGCCGTGGGCCGGGTGATGGCCAATCGCCTGGAACTGACCGCGGGGGCGTCCGTTCCCGGGCGACCGGAATGGATTCTCGTCGACCAGCTCGTGTCCACGGTCTACAACGACATCTGGCTGGCTCGACACCGGGAGAGTCAGCGGGAGCGAGTAGTAAAGTTCGCCGCCGAGGGCAAGCGCCTGTCCCGACTCAAGCGCGAGGCGGCACTCAATCGCCTACTGGTCGATGCCACAGACGGGCGTGACGATATCGTGCCTCCCATCGACACCAACTTTTCCGAACCGCCCTTCTTTCTCGCCTATGAGCACGAGGGACAGAACCTTCGCGACTGGGCCGAATCGAGCAGCCATTTCAAGCAAATGGATACCGGCCAGCGGCTGAATCTGTTTCTCAGGATCTGCTCGGCCGTGTCAGCGGCACACGAAATCGGTATCCTTCACAAGGACATCAAGCCGCAGAACATCCTCATCCGGCAGGAACCCGACGGCAACCTGCAGGTCAAGCTGGCGGATTTCGGCAACAGCGAAATGCTCGAACCCGATCAGCTCGAACGGCTCAGCCTGACGGCCGAGGGCGTTGCCATCACCCGCGACAGCGACTCAAGCAGCGGCACCTTCATGTACATGGCGCCCGAGTTGCTGCATACGGGAGCGGCAACCGTGCGCAGCGACGTGTTCGCGCTGGGCGTGTTGCTGTTCCAGTTGCTCACCGGTGACTTTCAACGCCCGCTGGTGCCCGGCTGGCGCCGCGACATCGATGACGAGCTGCTCGCCGACGACATCGCCCGGGCCACCGACCACGACCCCGACCGAAGACTGACCAGCGTCAACGAGCTGGCCAAACGGATCGAGAAACTTCCGGCACGGCACGAGGATCTCGAGCGGCACCGACGCGATCAGGCGGCACTCGAGCAATCCCGCCGGACGCTCGAGAAACAGCGCGCCCGCCGACCCTGGGTACTGGGCATGGTCGCCTCGCTGGTCATCGGCCTCGGGGTCAGCCTGCATCTGTACCGCGAGGCCGAGCAGGGGCGGCAACAGGCCGAAGCGTTCGCCGACCGGATGGAGGCGGTGCAACGGTTTCTCAGTGAAGACATCATCAGCCGGGCCAATCCGCTCGATCCGAGCTATGAACCGGATGCCGGCATCATCTCGAT
>SKXY01000252.1 GCA_007128175.1 Wenzhouxiangella sp.
CGAAATCCGTTGTGCAGACTCATCCCTCTTCAACTGCCTGTTGTGGTGGGTTTCACCGATGGCCGGTGGGAAACCAGATCGCGTGACCGATCATTATACGCCCTCATGATCTTCGTAAAAACAATGAGTTGCACATGGCCAGTACGGATAGTTGTCTCCGTGACCGCTGCGCATGCCCAACTGTGTAAACTGTTGTGGCCCTTGCAGTGGATGCGGAGAAAATGTGTGAATCCTGCTGACGACTTCAGACTGGGTGACATAATCGTCTACCCCTCTCAGAATCGGGTCAGTGGTCCTCGAGGGGATTTTCACCTGAATTCCCGCTCCATGGACGTACTGTTGTACTTGGCCGAGCGCGCTGGTGAAGTCGTCTCGCGCGAAGATTTCAATCGGCATGTCTGGCATCCTGCGGTGGTGGCCGATGATGCGCTGACCCGCTGCATCTCGGAATTGCGTCGGGCCTTGGGCGACACGGCCACCAACCCAGGCTTTATCGAAACCATCCCGAAGCGCGGCTATCGTCTTGTCGCACCAATTGTGCCGCTGGAGTGCCAGCGAAAGGAGAGCCGGCCGCTTGACCGCCGGGTTTTTCCGCTGCGACGGAAATGGCTGCAACAAGCGATCACCTTGGCGGCTCTAGCCGTTGTTGCTGTCATCATGCTGTGGCTATTGGGCAATCCATGGCGAGCTGCAACCAGCCCCACCCCGTCATCGATCGCCGTCTTGCCGTTTCAGACCCTCAGCGCGGACACTGATACAGCATTCGCCGCGGGTATTCACCACGATCTGCTCACCCGACTGGCGAATATCGGTCAATTGCAGGTCATCTCGGCCACCTCAGTCCAACGCTACCAGAGCGGCGAGCATTCCATCAGACAGATTGCCGATGAGCTCGGCGTGGCCTGGGTGCTGGAGGGTGCTGTACAACAGCTTGGTGATCAAATCCAGGTCAATGCCCAGTTGATCGATGCGACCAACGACTTTCACCTGTGGGCACGCACCTATCGGCAAACTCTTACGGCCGAGAACCTGTTCGCAATGCAGGCCGAGATCATGGAAGATATTGCCGAGTCCCTGCAAGCACAATTGACCCCTGCGGAGACCGTCCGTGTCGAAAGACGGGGAGGCGGTGTCGACCTCGACAGCTACCGACTCTATGCCCGGGCCCAGTTGCTGCTCAAGCAGCGCACCGGAGAAGACATGAAGCGGGCCAGCGAGCTGTTTCGGATGTTGACCGAGCGCGATCCGGACCATGCACTCGCCTGGGCGGGACTGGCCAATGCGCTCGGTCTTCGTGCCGGCTACCGGCATGAGCCAGCCGAGAAGATGCTGCCTGAAGCAGAAGCGGCCGTTGAACGGGCCCTGGCGCTCAACCCTGACCTGGTCGAGGCTCGCGAAGCGCGAGCCAGGATCCTCTTTTACCGCCGGGAGGGACCAGCCGCCGTCCGGGAAATCAGGCACGCCATTGATCTCAGCCCCAGCCACGACGTGGCACACGAGGTACTGGGCATTGTGCTGGTGACGCTTGGCCAGCCGGAGGAAGCCGTCGGACACCTTGAAAGGGCGGTGGAACTCGGCCCGATGGCGCCGGAAAATCGACTTGCGCTGGCAATAGGCTATCTCGCGCTTCACAGACCCCATGATGCACTGGAGCAAGCTCGTCGGGCTGTCGAGATTCAACCCGGCTACCGGTCCGGATCATTGGTGAAGCTAAATGCCCTGGTTCACCTGGGACAATTCGAGACGGCCCTGGAACGGGCCGAAACCCTTAATTCGCTGAGATACATGGCTTTGGCTTCAGTCGGTATGGGGAACCTGGAACGGGCGCGCTCTCTCGTGGCAAAGCTTGAAGCCAGGGGAAGTCAATTTGGGACCGGGATTGTCAATGCCGCACTGGGAGAATCCGAACGGGGTCTCGAGCAGATGACCGCAGTGATGCTGGATGCCGACCGGTCGATTCATTCCGGGGGGTTGGCCATCCCCTTCCGTTACTATTATCCCGACATGTTGGCCGCGCTCAGGGACCATCCGCGCTATCAGGAATCAATTCGCGAGCTCAATCGTTTCTGGAACCTGGAGGCCGACGGTCGCTTTCCCGACGATCCCGGTTGATTCGTTCACCAGACCAGTCGTTCGATTTCTTCAAGGCCCGGGTCGTTTACCCGGCCCGGACTCACTACCGGTCGGCAAACAGGGTGTCGACTTCGGTCAGCGCAACATCGCGGGACTCCCCACCGCGGCGCCGGTACTCGACGATGCCGTTGTCCAGGCCGCGGTCGCCGACGACCAGCACGTGCGGGATGCCGATCAGTTCGGCGTCGGCGCACATCACGCCGGGGCGCAGGGGGCGGTCGTCCATCAGGGCTTCCAGGCCGCAGGCGCGCAGTTCGTCGTAGTACTTTTCGGCCTGTTCGCGGGCGCGGTGCGACTTGTGGCCGTTTAAGGGCAGGAGCAGCACGTCGAACGGCGCCATGGCCCCAGGCCAGATGATGCCGTTTTCATCGTGGTTCTGCTCGATGGCGGCGGCGACGATGCGCGAGACACCAATGCCATAGCAGCCCATGGTCGGGTTCGACTCGCCATTCGTTCAGACGAAATCCGTTGTGCAGATTCATCCCTCTTCAACTGCCTGTTGTGGTGGGTTTCACCGATGGCCGGTGGGAAACCAGATCGCGTGACCGATCATTATACGCCCTCATGATCTTTGTAAAAACAATGAGTTGCGGGCAGCGGGGTCGCAGATTGGACGGTTGTTGGAAAACGATCGGAAAACTGTCGGCTTTCTGTCGGGACTTGGGCAGGGCTGATCGCTAGGGTCAATCCCGAGCCGGTTCCGTTTTTCGGAACACGCGGTTTCTCGATTGCAGCACAGCAATCCTGACCCATCCAAAACGAAAGGAGAGCGTCATGCGATATCCTCAACTGAAACTTCTGCTCCTCCCAATGGCTGTCATGCTGAGCTACAGCGGCCACCTGTCGGCCGATCCGGCAGCACTCGATAATCTGCCTGCCGGCAATCACGGCCAAGCGCATGCGACTACGCTCACGATCACGGCAAAGCATCCCGATGATCCCGACGCCGACGATCACTATATCTTCGAGAAGTCCAGTCACGAAATCCCGTCGGGCTGGACGAACATTGATTTTCGCAATGAATCGGGCTCGACGCATTTCGGCTATATCGTTCGTGTTGACGACGAGGATGCGGACCTGACACGCGAGCAGTACATGGAAGAGGGATCGAATCTCTTCCAGGAAGCGTGGGATCCGTATTACGCCGGCGAGATCGATGTCGAGGAGATGTTCGACATCATGATGCCGACCCTGCCCGAATGGTTCGACGGGCTGGTATCGAGCGGTGGACCCGGGTTACTCGGCGGGTATCAGTCGTCACGCACCACCATCAACCTGGCGCCGGGCACCTACTTCATCGAGTGCTACATCATGGACACCGAGGGTGTCTTCCACATCACCCATGGCATGGTGGAACGGCTGGTGGTGACCGAAGAGGAATCCGCTGCCAGTCAACCCCAGGGCGACCTCCAGGTCAGTATCTCGTCGACCGGCGGCATCGTCTTTGACGAGGAGAATATCCAGCCGGGATTGACAACCTTCGAGGTGACCTTCGAGGACAATGTCTACTACGCCCATGGACTCGGACACGACGTCCATCTGGTTCGCCTGGATGGCGACACGAGCATTGGCCAGATCAATGACTGGATGGATTACCTGGATGTCGGCGCCGA
>SKXY01000354.1 GCA_007128175.1 Wenzhouxiangella sp.
CGGAACCCATTGCGGCTCCGAGCTTGACCACGGAGTAGTGCCGTCCCAAAAAACTGATCTGTCGCTCGAAGTCGGCGGGGGTGACGTTGGTCCCGGCCGGGGTCGGGAAATCCCGGTCCTCGCTGACCGCGTGGTAGAGCAAAACCCTGGTTAATTGGTTCCGGCCGGTCATCTCGAAAGCAGTCGTCGGTAAACCTCGATCTGGCGGCGGGCGATCGAGGACCAGGTGTATTCCGCTTCCACCCGCCGCCGTCCCTGTTCGGCCCGCGCCCGGGCGGCCGCAGGGTCGGCGATCAGGGCGGCGATCCGGTCACGGAGGGCGGCGACATCGCCTTCCGGAAAGGTCAGACCCCCGTTGCCGATCACGTTGGGGATCTCTCCGGAGTCGGAGCCGATCACCGGGACCGAACAGCTCATCGCCTCGATCAGGACTCGGCCGAACTGTTCCTTCAGGCCGGGCCGGGTCACCGAGGGGAGGACCAGGACGTCGATGCAATTGAGATAGCCGGGAATTTTAGCATAAGGGACGGCGGGGATGAACCGGGTTTTCCCGCTCAAACCCGATTTCTCCGCCAGTCGTTTCGCCTCGTCCCGCAGGGGGCCGTCCCCGATGATCAGGAGTTCGATCTCCGCTTCGATCCCCCCGGCGGCCCGGATCAGGTCCAGGACGCCCTTCTGCCTATCCAGCTTCCCGACGAAACCCACCGTGAAGCCGTTCAGCCCCAGTTCCGCCCGGAGATTCGAAGCGTCGAAAGACCGGAAGACCTCGGGATCGACCCCCAGGGGGAGGACCAGGGATTCTTTCTCCCAGCCCCTGGACCGGATAACCGCTTCCGCCTCCCGGTTGATCACGAAGGCGAAGTCGGCCCGGCGGTAGGTGTACCGTTCGAACCAGGAAAAGGGCGGGGGATAGTTCCGCCGGATGTTCTGGGCGGAGAAGAAGATGACCGGGGTGGAGGGGAGCAGCCGTTTCGCCGCCCGGATAACCTGGAAGGTCACCGCCGAGAACGGCTCTTCCCAGAGTTCGATGATATCGGGCCGGATCTCCCGCAGCAGCCTCCCCAGGCCGGGGTAGAAGTGGGCGACGTTCCGCCGGCCGTGGCCCCCGAAGCCGGCCACCCGGGGCTGCCGGGCGATCAACCGGTAAGCTGGGTCGGCGGTCCTCTCCAGCTCGATCAGCCGGTTGAACTGCCGCCACCTTTTCGGCGCCAGGACGTTGACCGAGAATCGGGAATTAAGGGCCACCTCGGAATAGCGCTTCCGGTAGCCTCCCAAAACCGCGGAGTGGGCGACGCTGAGCAGGACCGGATTCCGGTCGGAGGCGGGCTTCATAATGGCCTTGATATGTTTGGCGTGGTAAAATCGTTGAAACTCAGGTTATGGTATCCGGCGATGATTGAGAAAGAAAAAAAACCGGTGGTTCTCCACCCGATCTTCTTCGCCCTCTTCCCGGTCCTCTTTCTCTTCAGTCATAACCGGGAGGAATCCCTGACTCCGGACCAGGTCCTGACACCCCTGGTGTTTTCCCTGCTGGGCGTTCTGCTTCTCTGGGGGCTGGTCAACCTGGTCTGGAAAAACTGGAGAAAAACAGGTCTGGTCGTCTCCCTGGTTGTTCTGCTCTTCTTCTCCTACGGTCATCTCCATACCGCCCTGACCGGGGTGACCGCGGCCGGACTCAACCTCTGGCAGCACCGCTACCTGCTCGGCGCTTACGGGATCTTATTTCTTCTGACCGTCCTCTGGACGATAAGAACCCGGAAGAAGCTGGACAAGCTGACCGCGGTATTGAACCTGGTCTCGTTCACTCTGGTGGCGATCTCCCTGGTCAGCGTTTCGGCTTACCTGATCCGCCGGGGCGCGATGACCCGGTCGCTGGAAGACAAGACGGTGGGCGAGGTCCCCGCCGATCCAACCGTCAGGGACGACTACCCGGATATCTACTATATCATCCTCGACGCCTACGCCCACGAGCAGACCCTGAAAGAGATCTACGATTTCGATAACAGCGAGTTTATCAAATTTTTGCGGGAAGCGGGTTTTTATGTGGTCCCCGAAGGCCGGAGCAACTACCCCTTCAGCGCCCCGTCGCTCGCCTCCTCGCTGAATTTCGAGTACCTGGATTACCTCCGGGGCAGCGGCGGGGACAACCCGGATATCTCGGTGGCTTTCTATTACCTGATCGAAAACAACCGGGCGGTCCGGTTCCTCAAGAGCCGGGGCTACAAGTTCGTCCACTTCGACTCCGGCTGGAGCGGGAACGAGCGCAACCGCCACGCCGACCTCCAGCTCCGGTACGGATATAGCAACGAGTTCCTGCTGGTCCTGGCCCAGACCACGATGATCATCCCCTTCCGGAGGGTTTTGAACCTCCTGGCGGGAGATCACCGACAGAGAATACTCGGCATCTTCTCCGGGATCGCCGAGGTCCACCGGACCGTGCCCGGTCCCAAGTTCGTCTTCGCCCACCTGGTCTGCCCCCACGGGCCTTACGTCTTCGGGCCGGAGGGCGAAGAGCGGGAAGTGGATATGGTCAGCCTGACCCGGCCGGGTCGGCACCGGGCCTATCTCGACCAGGTGATGTTCGTCAATATGAAGGTGGAGGAACTGCTTGAAGTCCTGCTGGCCCCCTCCGACCGGCCTCCGGTAATAATTATCCAGGCCGATCACGGCCCGATCTCGGTCGGGGGATTCAAGGATCCGAGCGACCGGTTCCTCCGGGAGAGGATGCGGATCCTCAACGCCTACTTTCTCCCCGGAGGGGGCGACGAGCTGCTCTATCCCGCGATCACGCCGGTCAACACCTTCCGCCTGATCTTCAATTACTACCTGGGCGGTGACTTTCCCCTCCTCCCGGACCGGAGCTATTACCGCGGCAACGAGACCAGTTACGATTTCTACGATGTCACCGACCGGGTGACTTTCTCTCCCCCGGCCGACTGAGTCGACCGGGCGGCGGCGATGATCTTCTCGATCTCCTCCACCCGTTTCTCCCAGGAGTTTCTCCGGGCGAAATCCCTCCGGGCCGATTGTTCCTCCGCCCGGTCCCCGGCCAGGACTTCCTCCAGCGCCCGGAGAAAACCGGCGGGATCGTCTTCCCGCCGGATGATGCCTTCCAGGGGGAGGAGTTCCGGCAGCCGGGTGGAGACGACCGGGAGGCCGGCGGCCAGGTACTCGTAGGTCTTGATCGGGTGGACGGTCTCGGTCAGGGAGCCGACCCGGTAAGGGATGATCCCGGCCGAGAAAGAGCCGAGATAGCGGGGGAGTTCCTCCCGTCTTTTCGGGCCGAGGAGATAGACGTTGGGCCGGGCGGCCAGGCTCCCGACGGATCTTCTGACTTCCCCGATCAGGACAAACGACCAGTCCTTCCTCCTCTCCGCCAGGAATTCCAGCAGTCCGAGATCGACCGTCTCGCCGACGGTCCCGATAAAACCGATGATGGGTGAAGGGATTCCGGATATATCTTCCGGCGCCGGCCCGGGCGAAACCGGGGCCGCCGGTAAATCCGCACCGTGCGGGAGCAGATGGAAACGGGGGTCGCCGCGCCCTCGGCGTTCGTAGATCACCCGCGACGGGGTAAAGACGATATCCGCCCCCCGGAGCGTCTCCTCCCGGAGCCGCCGGAAGACCCGGTCCAGCCGCGACTTTTCCCGGACCCCTTCATCGTGGATCCAGTCGAAGACCGTCAGCGGCTGCCCGTGATCCCGGGCGAAGAACGAGAAGTAAGGGTCGCTGATCCAGAAGAC
>SKXY01000107.1 GCA_007128175.1 Wenzhouxiangella sp.
GCATCAGGCCCATCGACACCGCGATCGGTCGCAGTCTCGCGAGATCTTCCGTGTCGAGCACGCCGGGGTTGAGGTGGGGCAGCAGCGAGGTCCGGTCGAGCACCGCGGTCGCGGCACGTTCGAGGTGTTCGATGGTGCGCTCAAGGCCCATCGCGGCGAGCGCACGTCGTGCGGCCGGATAACGCAGCTCGGGCTTGTCGCCGAGCGTGAACAGGGCCTCGTGGCAGCCGAGATGCTGGCCTTCGAGGGCGATGGCGACGACCTCGTCGACCGTCATGTACGGCGCCCGAAGGTGACGGGGGGCTTCGGCGAAGGTGCAGTAGTGGCAGACGTCGCGGCACAGCCGGGACAGGGGCAGGAACACCTTCGGCGACCACGTGATCACGCGTCCGTGGCCGTCGAGTACGAGCTGTTCGGCGAGCGGCTGGAGCTGCGCAGCGGTCGTCGACGGCAGGCGCGCGAGCAGCTCGTCGCCACCCGCGCGCGCGCCGCCGGCGACGGCGTCTAGCAGGCGCTCCAGCGGGCGGGAGTGCGTGGCCATGAGCTCTGCGAAGTCGCGGCGGTGGAGGGTATGGCGGCCCGGGCCTGGTGCCACTCGGACCAGTGGGCTTCGCAGTCCCGGACGGTGTCGATGTCGGCCTGCAGGCCGGGGCGGACGATGATGCTCGGCAACAGGCCGCGTTCGCGCGCGGCGCGTTCATGGGCAGCGCGGCTGCCCGGGCCGAAGGCGAGTGGAAACCCGGCGGGGCGCTCGAGATACAGCGCGTTGGTGCCGGTCCCGGCATGGTCGGGTGCGATCGCAATACCTGACGCGGTGCCGCCGGCAATCAGTGCGTCGAGGTCATCACACCGCAGCGACGGCAGGTCGGCGGGGAGCAGCAGCAGCGGGCCGGCGCCGGCGCCGATCGCGTAGTGGCGAGCGGTTTCGAACGCGCGGTTGAGATCGTCGCCGGCGTCTTCCACGAGCGCCACCTCGGCGGGCAGCGTGTCGCGTTCCGGGCTGACCACCAGCAGCGCGTCCACGGCTTGCGTCGCACGCACGACGCCCAGCACGTGGCCGAGCATTTCGCGCGCGAGCCGGACTCTGCCGGCATCGTCCAGCAGCGGCGCCAGGCGCGACTTGCAGCGCGCGCGCGCCTTCACCGCGACCACCGCCCAACACGAGCCACTCGACACTTCGCTCCCCCAGTCCTTACCATCCGGACGCCCGCCGGAGGTTCGGTCCAACGCCGGCCACCATCCGTCCCGAGGATCCGAGACGGTCTGTTGTTGGCGTCCAGCAAGTATAGGCACAGCGCCCGGTCGATGCACAGCGGTCTTGCGCTGAGCTCGATGGTTCTGCGGATTTAAAGCCGGGGACACAGGCAGTCGTCGCAGCGCAAGAAAGCTTGCTGGCAACAAGAAAGTTGGCTAGAGTCAAACGGAAGCCGATCAGCAGGGCCGATGCAACTTTGGCCCGCGAATAGAAAGCTCATGAGTCGCTACTTTTGGCTGGGGGAGGTCAAATGGGTAACGGGCTACCAGCGGGGTTCGAGGAACTCGAGCATTTTGTAGGTGAGTGGGTCCTCGCGGATTCTTCGGCGCGTTCCGCGAAGCGACAAACCTCATCCTTCGCAGAGGTCAGCGAGTTCTACGACGGCATGCTGAAGCATTCCGAGCGTGCGCTGGAATATCTCTCGACCCGCCGCCTCGGAGAGTTGGGACCACAGGACCAAAGGCTTCTCAAGCTGTGCCTGTCGCTGGCGGAAGTCGGACCGGCGGTCGAGTGGTATGAAAGTCCCCAAGTGCTCGACGGTTTCCCGGCAGATCGGTTTCCGATGACGGAGATGATCCCGGACACAGAGCCCCAGAGGTAAGTGACATGGCCGCAATCGTGACACCGACCAACCTGACAGAGCGCCATCCCGAGCTTGGCGCAGGTCCGCTTCCGAGCGATCCCTACTGGTGCGACGCTTTTCACCAGCAAGAGCTTGAGGCGATTTTCAGAAGGACCTGGATGTACGCCGGGCGGGTCGAAGAGATTCCCGAACCTGGTGACTTTTTTGTCAAAAACGTACCCACGTTCGAGATGTCGCTGCTTTTCGTCCGGCAGAAAGATGGAACCATCCGCGGCTTCCACAACGTCTGTCAGCACCGGGGCAACCAGGTCGAACTGGCTTCCAAGGGAAACTGCCGGAGATTCCGTTGCCGTTTCCATGGTTGGGCCTATGGTCTGGACGGCAGGCTTCTTGGTGTGCCCGACGTCGAAGGCTTTCCGGAACTCGACCGCGAAAGCAAGGGCCTGTCGGAAATTTCAGTTGCGACCTGGGAAGGGTTCATCTTCTTTCACCTCCAGCGGAAACCCGAGTGGCCGCTCGATGAGTTCCTGGGGCAACAGGCGCAGGATCTGGTCGGTTATCCATTTGGAGATGGGCTGAATTACTTTCAGTTCGAAGGGGAGATCCAGTGCAACTGGACGTCCATGATCGACTCGTTCTGCGAAACCTATCACGTACCTCATCTTCACCATAAGTCGATTACTCATACGCTGGCCGGTCCCGACAACCCCTTCGGACGTCTCATCGACGTGCGACTCAAGGGGCCTCACCGCACGATGTCAGTGGGAGGCAACGGCCGTTACACGCCAAAGCCCGTGCAGGCGCTGGCGTTTCGGCATAGCGCCGGACCCTCGGTGACCAGCGGTGGCGGCGGAAGTCAGGAAACGTTGCCTAAAGGGCTCAACGAGACGCGAGCCCCGAACTGGGCGATCGACGTGACGGCGTTCTTCCCGAATCTCATTATCGTGATAAGCGCAGGCATGTACTTCACCCATCAGATGTGGCCTATAGGCGCTCACAGGACCGTATGGCAGATGCGAGGCTACCTGCGCTCGGCCATCACGGCTGCCGAGCGGTTCGCCCAGGAGAACTCGATAGTCGAGTTGCGTGACGCGGTACTCGAAGACGCGAACACACTCGAGCGGGTCCACCGTGCCATGCGCCAGGGGCTTGTCCCCGAGGTCATTTTTCATGACCATGAACTTGGCCTTCGTCACCATTACCACACCGTCGTCGATTGGGTTGAGAAATATTGCTCCTCAGAACAGACGGGCCGATCTTGAGATGGCTTGAACGTAGTTGAGCTTCACCCTCGGGCCGGAGTCTGCAGGCGTTGTCCGGCACGGGTGCAGAAGTGTGAGCTGCAGCGCGCGCTTCGTAGGTTGACTGGAACCCGGGGATGACCGCCAGTGAGCCCTCTGCGCCAGTATCGGTGTATCCGCTGGCAGGCATCGGCGAGGTAGAGGCCGGTTGTGATCTCGGCGGATTGCTTGCCGACGCCCTCGACGCGAACGGCCTCGCGCCCGGCCGGCACGACGTGCTCGTGGTCGCGCAGAAGGTCGTGTCCAAGGCCGAGGGCCGCCTGGTGCGACTCGCCGGGGTGGTGCCGTCGCCGCGCGCCGAGGCGCTCGCCGCCAGCACCGGCAAGGACCCACGGCTGGTCGAGCTGATCCTGTCCGAGTCCGTCGAGGTCGTGCGCAGCCGGCCGGGGGTGATTATCGTCCGTCACCGGCTGGGTTTCGTGATGGCACAGGCGGGGATCGACCGGTCCAACGTCCGTGACGGCCACGCGCTGCTGCTGCCCGAGGATCCCGACGCGTCGGCCGCACGGCTGCGCAGCGTGCTGGACGCGCGGTTCACCAGCGCGCCGGGCGTGATCATCGCCGACAGTTTCGGCCGGC
>SKXY01000007.1 GCA_007128175.1 Wenzhouxiangella sp.
AAGCGGTCGGTCACGGCCTCGAAGGCGATTTCAACCGCAAGGGCATTTCGGCCTTCTCCGGGCGCATGGGCGAGCGTGTGGCAACCGAGGAGTGCACCGTGGTCGACGACGGCACCCTGGCCGACCGGCGGGGCTCGCTGAGCATCGATGACGAAGGCACGCCGACCAATTGCACCACCCTGATCGAGAAGGGCCGGCTGGTCGGCTACATGCAGGACCGGCTCAATGCGCGCCTGATGGGCGTGGAGCCGACCGGCAACGGTCGTCGCGAATCCTTTGCCCACCTGCCGATGCCGCGCATGACCAACACCTACATGTTGCCCGGTCAGCACGATCCGGGTGAGGTGATCGCCTCGGTCGACGATGGTATCTACGCGGTCAATTTCAACGGCGGTCAGGTCGACATTACATCGGGCAAGTTTGTCTTTGCCGCATCCGAGGCCTACCGCATCAAAAACGGCAAGCTCGGCCCGGCGATCAAGGGCGTGACCCTGATCGGCAATGGGCCCGACGTGCTCACCCGGGTCGGCATGGTCGGCAACGACCTCGAACTCGATTCCGGCATCGGTGTTTGTGGCAAGGAGGGGCAGGGCGTTCCCGTCGGCGTCGGGCAGCCGACCTTGCGGATCGACGGTTTGACCGTCGGGGGGACGAGCTGACATGGCGCAACAGGCCATCAAGGCGGCCGGCATTGCCGAACTGCTCCACAACCCCGATCGTGAAACCGACCTGCTGGTCGACATCGCGACGCGTGTCATCGATCACGCACGCGCCGGTGGTGCCGACCAGGCCGAAGTCAGCGTGACCTCCAGCCTGGCGCGTGAAGCCGGTGTGCGCCTGGGCGAAATCGAGACGCTCGAAGAGGCCCGTGATCGCGGCGTGCGTGTGACCGTTTACTGCAATCAATGTGTCGGCAGCGCCAGCACCGGAGACCTGCGAGCCGATGCCATCGATGAAACTGTCGAGCGTGCGCTGGCCATCGCCCGTCATACCCAGCCCGACCGGGCCGCCGGGCTGGCCGATGCCGGACTGATGGCGACCAGTTTTCCCGACCTCGATCTGTGGCACCCGGCCGACCTGGCACTCGATGTGCTGGCCGAGCGGGCGCGGGAGATCGAGCAGGCCGGGCGCTCGGCCGACGAGCGTATTGCCAACTCGGAAGGCGCGAGTGTTACGACCGAGGCCGGCCTGGCAGTCTATGCCAACAGCCACGGCTTCGTCGGCACCAGTCGCGGCACCCGCTACTCGCAGAGCTGCGTGCTGATCGCGCGCGACGAGGCCGGCATGCAGCGCGATTACGACTACGACACCGCGCGGACTTTTGATGCCTTGGCATCTCCGGCAAGTACCGGTCGCGGTGCGGCCGACCGCACCGTGCGCCGTCTCGGTGCCCGTCGCGTTCCGACCGGCAAGGTGCCGGTGCTGTTCGCCCCGGAAGTGGCCCGTGGGCTGATCGGCCATCTGATTGGTGCGGTCTCGGGCGGCAACCTCTACCGTCGATCCAGCTTCCTGCTCGATGCAGCCGGCAAGAAGGTCATGCCCGCCTGGGCCTCGCTGGTTGAACGCCCGCACCTGCCTCGCGGAGCGAAGTCATCCGGATTCGACGGCGACGGCGTGGCGACCCGCGAGTCGTCCCTGGTCAGCGACGGTGTGCTTGATCGATACGTGCTGAGCAGTTACTCGGCACGGCGCCTGGGCCTGGAGTCCACGGCCAATGCCGGCGGGGTGCGCAACCTGGAACTGCTGGGTGCCGATCGTTCGCCCGAAGAGTTGATGCGTGAGATGGATCGCGGACTGATGGTGACTGAGTTGATGGGACAGGGCGTCAACCTGGTGACTGGCGACTATTCACGCGGTGCGGCCGGTTTCTGGATCGAGAACGGAGCAATCGCCTGGCCGGTCGAGGAAATAACCATCGCCGGCCATCTGCGCGACATGCTGGCCAACCTGCGCGCGGCCGGCACCGATGTTGATACCCGGCATAACATCCGCACCGGCTCGTTGCTGGTCGACGAGATGACGGTGGCCGGCGTGAGCGAATAAACGGGAATCGGAAAACGTAGAACGGGGGTGAGGCGCGGCGCTTTGTCCACAGAAAAGTGGCCAATGGCAGGGCCCCGCCATTGGCCACCGAGGTTAATGAGGACCACCTGGTCCAGCCCCCGTTTTACGTCTCACGTTTTCCGTTTACTCGGCTTCCTGGCGAATCCCTTCCACATCGAGGATGATCTTCACCACCTCGGCCTCTTCACCGAGGTCATAATCAATGCCGAAATCGGCCAGGCGGAAGATGGTGGTGGCGTGGAAACCGCGGCGGTAGTTACCCCAGGGATCCTCGCCGGCGCCGACATGCTCGACGTCCATCTCCAGTTCTCGCGTCACCCCCAGCAGGGTGAAGTCGCCGGTCATGCGGTATTTGCCATCCTCAACCCGTTCGAAGGATGTGGAGCGGAAGTGTGATTCCGGGTATTCCTCGACGGTCAGGAAATCCTCGTTTCTGAGGTGATCGTCACGGCGCTCGTGGTTCGAATCCACGCTGGCGGTCTGGATGGTGACATCCACCGAGGAATTCTCCGGATGCTCCGGATCGTAGGTGAACTCACCTTCGAACTCGTTGAAACGCCCGTAGAGCCAGGAAAAACCCAGGTGCGAGATCTTGAACTGGACGAAGGCGTGGGCGCCGGGGGTGTCGATGACGTAATGCTCGGCCGAATGGTTATCGGCTTTCAGCGGGGCCGCCATGGCCAGCAGGCATGCGGCGGCGATCAGGCGTGCTTTCATTGGATGTCTCCTTGGTGAGCGATTGGTCCTGACATGGTTGAGCCGGATTACGTGACTGACTCAGCTTTGCGGGAAACGAAGATCATGATCCACAGATTAAAAAGATCGACACAGAAAAATCTGTGTAATCTGTGAACTACATTCTTGAACGGCTGAGACACATGCGCATTCAGGAATGTGAATGATCGGTGTCTGTGAGACAACGCAATGTGAAGGGGATTCATTAGCGGTTCAACTGGCGCGGGCTAGAATCGTGCCATGGTTTCGAGATTGTGCGTACTACTGATGCTGCTGACAGCAACCCCGCTGTGGGCTGCAGCCGATACGCTGCAGTGCAATCGCCAGATCGTGCGCTCGGGCGATCCGATCTGGCAGGTCGCGCGCAAGTGCCCGGAACCGTTCTGGCGTGAGCACTATGACCGCACCAGTGCAGCCGACCGTTTCGGACGTCCGCTGGAGCTGCAGCGGGTGGAAGTGTGGACCCTCAACTTCGGCCAGCGCCGGATGATGCGGCGGCTGGTTTTCATCAATGGTCGCCTGACACGCATCCACAGTCTTGGCTACGGGGTTGATTACACGCCCGGCAGCCGCCGCTGCACGCCGCATGAACTCAACAATGCCGGTGACACCGTCGCCGAGATTTACGCGCGCTGCGGCGAGCCCGATTACAGCTACGAATTGCCCACGCCGGGCCTCTACGGTTATCACGGCGGTCGCGTGGAATCGCAGGAACGCTTGAGCTGGACCTATGATTTCGGCAGCCGGTTTCACCCGCGCGAATTGCTGTTCATCGACGGTCGCCTGCACACCATCCGCAGCGAAAGGCGATGAGAAGGCTCAAGGTACAAGGCTCAAGGATCAAGGGGAGAAGCATCCGGTGCACTCAACACCGTCACCCGTCACCTTGCGCCTTGGTCCT
>SKXY01000179.1 GCA_007128175.1 Wenzhouxiangella sp.
CTGGCCCGCTTCGTCGCCGAGAAGGGCTCGGTCACGCTCGACGGCGTCAGCCTCACCGTCAACGCGGTCGAGTACGACGAGTTCGAGGTCAACCTCATTCCCCACACCCTGAAGGTCACCACCCTGGGCCATCTCGAAGCCGGGGCGGTGGTCAACCTGGAAGTCGACCTGGTGGCGCGCTACCTGGACCGACTTGCCGAAATGCGAGGACAAACATGAAGTTCGATTCGATTGAATCCATCCTGGCCGATATCCGCGAAGGCAAGATGGTGGTGATGCTCGACGACGAGGATCGCGAGAACGAGGGCGACCTGATCATGGCCGCCAGCATGGTTCGACCCGAGGACATCAATTTCATGGCCCGCTACGGGCGCGGGCTGATCTGCCTGTCGCTCAACCGCGCGCGTGCCCGGCAACTCGGGCTGCAGCTGATGGTGCGCGATACCGACCGCCATCACCGCACCAACTTCACCGTCTCCATCGAGGCGGCCGAGGGTGTGACCACGGGCATTTCGGCCTACGACCGCGCCCACACCATTCGTACCGCCGTCGCGCCCAACGCACAGCCCGATCACCTGAACCAGCCCGGTCACGTCTTCCCGCTGGTTGCCCAGGCCGGCGGCGTTCTGGCGCGCGCCGGCCATACCGAGGCCAGCATGGACCTGGCCCTGCTCGCCGGGCTGGAGCCGGCCGGCGTGCTGGTCGAGATCCTCAACGAGGACGGCACCATGGCACGCCGCCCGCAACTGGAAAAGTTCGTCGCCGAGCACGGCCTGAAGATGGGCACGGTCGCCGACCTGATCCGTTACCGGCTTGGCACCGAGCAGAGCGTGGAATGCGTGCATTCGCAGACCGTCGGCACTGCCCACGGCCCGTTCGAGCTCAAGGTGTTCCGCGACCGCATCAACCAGAAGCTGCACTGGGCCTTGCTGCGCGGCGAAGTCACGCCCGATGAACCGTTCCCGGTGCGGGTGCACGTGCCCGAGCTGCTCGGCGACGTCATCGGCATCACCGAACCCGGTTTCGGCATGCCGCTGGACGCCGCCCTGGCCGATATCGGCCGACGCGGTCGCGGCCTGGCCCTGGTGCTGGGCTATGATGAGAACGACCAGTCCAGGCTCGACGGGCTGCTGGCCGCCGGCAAAGGGCAGTCGGAAGACAGCGACGGTGGTCACGACCTGCGCAGCTACGGCATCGCCGCGCAGATCATCGCAGAGATGGGCATTCGCCGCATGCAGGTCTTCGGCGCGCCCAAGCGCCTGCACGCACTCGACGGCTTTGGACTGGAGATCGTCGAATACGTGGTTCCCGACGGAGAAAGGGAGAAATCATGACCGACAATCAGCTTCGCCCCGGTGCAGAGAACTGGCGCATCGCCATCGTGGTGGCGCAGTTCAACCCCACCATCACCGGCATGCTGCTGGAAGGCACCCGCGCCACTCTGGCCAATGCCGGCGTGGCCGACGATCACGCGCAGGTGTTCGCAGTCCCGGGCGCCTGGGAACTGCCGCTGGCCAGCCAGCGCCTGGCCGAGAGCGGTCGCTTCGACGCCATCATCGCCCTGGGTGCGGTAGTGCGCGGCGAGACCGCACATTTCGATTTCATCAGTACCGAGTGCGCGCGCGGTCTGCAGCAGGTCTCGCTCGAGACCGGCATTCCCGTCGCCTTCGGTGTGCTCACGCCCGAAAACGGCGAGCAGGCGATTGAGCGCGCCGATCCCAAACGCAAGAACAAGGGTCGAGAAGTGGCCGCGGCGGCAATGGACATGATCGCATTCAACGCGGAGGTGGCCCCGTGAACCAGCGGCGCAAGAAGGGCAAGCCGGGCAATCAGTTCGAACCGCGCCGCCGCGCGCGCCGGCGTGCGCTGCAGGCGCTGTATCAATGGCAGCTCAACAACGACACCGCCCAGTCAATCATCGAGCAGTTCCTCGAGGAACAGAACTTCGAAGGCGTCGACGAGGATTACTTCGAAACACTGGTAACCGAGGTCGTTGCCAACCGCGAGGCGCTCGACGAAGCGCTCGCCCCGCACGTGGCACGCGTCGACGCCAGCCTCGACCAGATGGAGCGTGTCATTCTCCGGCTGGGTGCTTGCGAACTGATGCATCACATCGAAACTCCATACCGCGTGATTCTCGACGAGGCGGTGGAACTGGCGCATCGCTTCGGCGCCGAGCAGGCCCATACCTTCGTCAACGGCGTACTCGACCGCCTGGCCGCCGACTGCCGCAAGCTCGAGCGCGATGCCGAACTGGGCAGTGGGTGAGTTCGACCTGATCGAGCGCATCCGGCGCCGGGTCGGAGCGTCCGATTCGGTGGTTCTGGGCATCGGCGACGATGCCGCCGTCATCATCCCCTCACCCGGAATGGCGCTGGTTGCCACCACCGACGCCCTGGTGCTCGACCGGCATTTCACCGCCGACTGGCCGCCGGCTGATATCGGCCACCTGGCCCTGCACGCCAACTTGAGCGACATCGCCGCCATGGGCGCTACGCCGCGCTGGGCCCTGCTGGCCCTGACCCTGCCCGCCGACGACCCCGACTGGCTGGAAGGATTCCTCGACGGCTTCCTGGGGGCGGCCGAGCAAACCGGTGTGGTGCTGGTCGGCGGCAATATTTCCTCCGGGCCGCTCAATATCGCCGTCGAACTGCTCGGTGAAGTTGCCCCCGATCGTGTCGCCACCCGCCGTGGTGTCAAGCCCGGCGATCAACTGGTCGTCACCGGCACGCTGGGGGATGCCGCGGCCGCACTGGCGCTGGGGAGCGAAGCGCCCGAAACACTTGTTGAGCGCCTGCATCGGCCCGAAGCGCGAATGCAGGCCGGCCGCGTGCTGGCAGAAAGTGCCCATGCACTGATTGATATCTCCGACGGCCTGCTGGCTGATCTCGGGCACCTGCTCCACGATCACCTCGGTGCCGAAGTCCGCATCGATGAACTGCCGGCCTCGGCCGCGCTGCAAACGGCGATCAGCGACCCGACGCGCCGCCGGCATTTTCAGGCCGGCGGCGGCAACGATTACGAACTGCTTGCCGCACTACCGCCGCTGCCGGATGGCGAGTTGGAGCAACTGGCAAGGGCGGCCGGCGTGACGCTGACCGTTATCGGGCGGGTCGACGAAAGCGGCCAGGTGCGCTGCCTGGATGCCCAAGGCAACGAGCTTGCCGATCTGGCGCCGGGATGGGATCATTTCTCGCCATGAATTCCGTCGATACCCGCCAGGTTGCCCTGGAAACCCCCACCGGATTTCTCGCGTTCGGCTTCGGCAGCGGCCTGGCCCCGATCGCGCCGGGCACGGCCGGCACCGTCGCCTCGCTGCCGTTCGCCGCGTTGATCGTGCAACTTCCGTTGCCGGTTGCACTTGCCGTGGTCATTGCCGCTTTCCTCATCGGTATCTACCTGTGCGGGGCCACCGGTCAGAAGCTCGGCGTGCATGACCACGGCGGCATTGTCTGGGACGAGTTCGTCGGCATGTGGCTGGTCGTATTGTTCATCCCTTTCCACTGGACCTGGTGGCTGGCCGCCTTCGCCCTGTTCCGCTTCTTCGACGCCGTCAAACCCTGGCCCATCCGCTGGTTCGACCGCCGCGTCCACGGCGGCTTCGGCGTCATGCTCGACGACATCCTGGCGGCCGGCTACAGTCTGATCATTCTCGGGATCGCCATGTGGTGGAGCGGGGCGTAAG
>SKXY01000139.1 GCA_007128175.1 Wenzhouxiangella sp.
CGGTATCGGTATCGGTATCGGTTTCCGGTTTCAGGTTTCAGGTTTCCTAGTGAGCGTAGCGCTTTGGGTCGGGCCAAGCAAAAGCCGCCTTGGGGGCTTGATCAGGAAGGGCTCTGGCCGGCGTGCAGTTCAGCGGTTTTCTGACGGACCTTGTCCGGTAGCGGTCGGGCGGCCGCTTGGCATAGTTCGCGGACATGCTCGGGACGGGTGGTGCCGAATACGGCGGTGGTTACGCCCGGTTGTTCCAGTGCCCAGGCCATGGCCAGTTGTGCCGGGGTCCAGCCGGGATAAGACAGGACGCGGCCGTAGCGGCGGGCGCGCAGGAAGGCGCCAGGGCCATTGTAGAGCGCCCGCGCCAGGTACCAGAGGCCGGCCGGTCGGGTCAGCCAGTTCTTCAGCGGCGGATGGAAGCTCATGCGCGCGAGCGGGCCGGCGGCCAGTACGCCCTGCCCTGTTGCGGCGGCACCCTTCGCCAGGTCGACATTGCCCGGCTCGACAACTGACAGGAACGGCATCAACACGTCGAACGGCGCCCGGCCGATAGCGTGCCCAATCACCGGCGCAAAGCCGTTGATACCCAGCAGTTCCACCTTGCCTGATTGACGCAGCCCCACCAACGCCGAGCACAACTCATCGCTCAGGTCGCCTGGCTCAGGTCCGTGCAACTGCAGCAGGCCGATGCGATCGAGCTTCAATCGCTTGAGGCTTTGCTCCACCTGGTCGATGATGGATTGCGGCCGGAAGTCCTTGACCAGCTTGCCGTTGCCGGCGCGTACGGTGCCGACCTTGGTGGCGATCAGCAAGCTATCGATTTCGGCATCGAGCTCGCGCAGGAACCGCCCAAGGCGGCGTTCACCCAGCCCGTTACCGTAGGATGCTCCCGTGTCGTAAACGGTGATGCCTGCTGCCAGTGCATCGGCCAGCACGGCACGGGCTTTCTGATCAGGGAATCGGGGATGGGCCCAGTAGCTCGCACAGCCCAGGCCCAGCACCGATACTTCACGGTCACTGGGTCCCAGCATGCGCCGGGGCAGGCTCATGGACGAAAGCCCCGGGATTGCCAGCCGAGCCGCTCGCGGGCACGAGAGTCGTCGGGTAACAGGTCATGACCGTACAATCCGACCAGGTCCGTGGCCACGGCGGCGGGGAGGCCCAGCCCCAGCAGTGTGCGCCGGGCCACCATTGCAGGCACCGGGAGGCGCCTGGTGGACACCGAGCGACTGGTGGCGACGCGCAAGAGCATGTTGGCCACGGAAAGATTCTCCCCGCCGGCCAGCGACCACGTGCCGACACTGGCCTGCCCGGCTTCAAGGCAGCGCACGATCAGTCGCGCCAGGTCGTCGCAATGAACCGGCGCACGCAACCCGCCGTGACCCAGCAAGAGAAATCGACGCTGCTCGAGTACCGAGGCAGCTGGTGAGAATGTACCCGCTTCGCCTGGGTGATAGACAAGGCAGGGTTTGAGCAGCGTAAGCAGGATGCCGCGCTCCTTGCACGCCGCCTCCAGACGCTGCTCGATATTGGCAAGGCGTCGAAGTTCCGCACGCTCGACATGACTGGAAAGCAGGTCGAAGAAACCGGTTCTTGCCGTCGACATCGCGACAACGCGACCGATCCCCGGCACCTGCTCGACCTGGGCCAGCGCATGCCGCAGCGATCCAAGACTTACCAGAGTACCGGCCCTGACATCGGCCGGCTCGCGCTCCAGATCCTGCTCAAACCAGGTCACATTGGGCCAGAACTTCTGCGGGGCGCGACCGGATACCGCCAGAATGCGAATGCCCTGCCCGGCGGTACGCTCGAGCAAGGCGCTTGCCACCGGGTCGGACGCGCCGGTCACGAGGATCAGCGGGTCAGCTGCACTCATCGCCGGAACGGCTCCAGCGGCAGCCTCACCAATGCATGCACCACGATGGCCGTGCGCCACAACAGCCGGCTCCCGGGCGACCAGCCCTCGGCGCAGTGCTTGTTGAGATAGCGCCACAGGCTGCGATGTTTGGCCAGCATGACACCAACCGCACGCCTTCGGGAGGAGACCCCGCCTGCGTGGGAAACGATCACGCCGGGGTCCAGCCGGATACGCCAGCCTGCAGCCTGCAGCCGGGCCATCAGGTCGAGATCCTCGAAATGCATGTGGAAACCCGGATCGAAGCCGCCAATCTCGTCGAGTGCCTGCATGCGAATGAGCATGCAGGCGCCGGAGACCGCCTCCACCTCCTCGGAGTCCTGCGGCGGCGGCTGATCGGTCAGGTCGATGCCAGGCCGGCGACTGAACGGCAGTACCTCGGCCAGCACCTGGGCTCGCGTGGGCAGGCGTCGGCGACTGCCGCGCTGTTCATTGCCCGACATGTCGAACACACGCCCGGATGCCATGGCGGCTTCCGGGTGGGCATCGAGTTCCTCGACCAGGCGAACCAGGGCGGACGGGACAATCAGGCAGTCGGGGTTGATCACCAGAACGTAATCGGTCTCGACACTGCGCAAGGCCTGGTTGACGCCGCGCCCGAAACCGAGATTACGGTGCGCGCGCCGCACGGTGATGCCCTCCAGTTGGGGAAGTTCCTCGATACTGCCGTCGCTGGAGGCATTGTCGATGACGATGACTTCCGGCAGCTTCGACCGATGCCCGCGCAGGTTGTCGACACAACGCGCCAGCCACAAGCCGGAGTTGTAGTTGACCACGACCGCGGTCACCCGCGCCAGCGGATTGCCGGTGGTTTGGGTCATGACCGGGCGAACAATCGCTTCCACCAGGGGCGCGACAATTGCCCTCGCAGGCGTTCGATCTCGGCCTCGCGTTCGGCCAGCAAGCGCCCGGCCCGAATATGCTTTGCCACTTCTTCGTTGTAATGACTGTAGACGGACTCGGTGCGATCGCCGTAGAGCGAATTGGCCGGCAGCGACGGCAGTTGATCTGCCTGTGCGGCCGCCGCGGCGAGAAAATACAGCGGCGGGTAGGCCGGACTGTCGCTTGCATCGATGCAGCCATCGTCGTCTAGCAACCACTGTGCACTGCCGCCATCGTTCAACTGCCACAGCGCCGACACGAACATCAACTTCTGCCCCCACAGGCGAAACGCCGGAAAATGACGACCGAGCAACGCCTCGAACTCGTCGCGGTAGAGTTCGCGGACATGGAAGGGGTTGTCGTAACCGGTCTCGTCGCTGTAGGTCTTGCGATCGGGCGACGAGACCAGCAGGAAGCCGTCGGGTCGCAACACGCGCCGGAACTCGGCCAGCAGCTGGTCCTGCGCCTCCAGGTGTTCCAGCGTTTCGAAAGAGACTACGGCATCGAAGCTGTCATCGGCATACGGCAGATCGGTGGCATCGCCGTGCTCGAACGCCAGGTTGTCCGAGGCATAGCGCTGGCGGGCGTGGGTAATCGCCTCCTCGCTGACATCCAGACCATGTACCTGCGCGGCACGCGCACTAAGCAGGCGGCTGCCGTAGCCCTCGCCACAGGCGGCATCGAGCACTTGCTTGCCGGCCACCACCTCGGCGGCCCAGGCATAGCGATGCCAGTGTTCATAGGCGATTTCGCGGACACACTCCGGCGTGAACCGCTCGCCGGTGAAATCGAGTTGGGGCTTATCGGGCATGCGTTGGGCTGACCATGGGGACCGGGGCAAGTTTAGCAAGTCGTTCCAGGTGGGAGGCCGGTGCGTCTGTGCGTCTGTGCGTC
>SKXY01000026.1 GCA_007128175.1 Wenzhouxiangella sp.
GCAGCCACACCCGCAGCAGTTCAGTGTTGCGGGTGTTGGCCTTGTAGATGGCGTCGAAGGCATCGCCGATGATCGGCAACAGCCCGCCGACGAACTCGATCAGCATGTTTCGAATCATGCGCAACTGCACACCACGGCTGGCGCTGACTCGCCTGGCCTCGCGCAGCACGTAGAGCGACAGCACCAGGCCGACGGCATCACCGATCACCGGCACCAGGCCGATCAGTGGACTCAGCCCGAAGCGAAAGCTGGTGAAAGGAACACGAAAGTTGCTGTCGGTCCAGAAACTGAAGCGATCGAGTCGCTCAAGCGTGCGTTCGTGCAGTTCGCGGTCGGCGGGGCTGGACATCGGCAACGGGTCACTTCGGGCAGGATAACCGCCTGACTGTAGCTTAAACCGAACTGTCATATTCGGCTGATAGCGTGACGGGCTGATGTCACCCTTCGCCCGCGTTGTTCGAGACTTGCCGATGCCCCTCCGCGCGTTCTTCATCCTGGTGTTCGCCAGCCTGATGTTGCCGGGGGCCGCCGTGGGCGCGCCGGGTCCGCATCCCGACCTGCCCGAGGTCGAGGGATTTCCATCACAGCCGATCCGGCTGATCGTCTACACCAGCCCCGGCGGGCTGATCGACGTGACCGCACGGCGCTTCGCACGCCTGGCACAGGAACACGCCGATCACCCGATCGCGGTCATCAACCGCCCCGGTGGTGGCGGCATCGTTGCCTTCGAGGAAGCCCTGCGTGAGCCGGCCGACGGACATCGTTTCCTGGCGGTGACGCGCTCGAACATTTCCAAGATGATGGCCACCGGGCGCGAGGATCTGATCGATCGCATCCACTGGCATTCCTACATCATGGACAACGCCCATGTGCTGATCACCAACGCCGAAGACGGCCCGCGCGACTATGCCGAACTGATCGCGACCGGTCACAACGGCAACGACCAGCAGCTGTGGCTGGGCGTCGACATCGGCGGGGTCAAGCATATTTCCGGCGTCAAGATGGCCGAACGCGCCGGCATCGACATGCGCTGGATTCCCTACGGCAGCGGCGGCGAAGCGATTGCCGCCCTGCTTGGCAACCTCGGCACGGCCTATCTCGGCAACCCGCGCGACGCGATGGCCTCGGACAAGCTGCGGGTGGTGGCCGTGGCCGCCGATCAGCGTCTGCCCGATTTTCCCGACACCCCCACCTTCGCCGAACTGGGCGTGGACGGTCTAGAGGATGAGCTGATCTGGCGCGGCTTCGCCCTTCGCAAGGAAGTGCCCGACAACATTCGCGACTGGTACGACACCCTCATCCGGCTGGTCATTGATGACGAGCGCTGGCAAGCGAGCTGGGACGGAGAGGCCGTGAACCTTCGCCACCACCCTGCCGAACGCTTCGGCGAGATCGTCCAGCGCGACCGCGAAGAGTTCCGGTCCTACCTCGACCATCTCGGCCTGTTACCCGAAGATCGGCATGACAGCGGCCGCTTGCAATCACTGGCCCAAGGTCCCGGCCTGTTCGGCATGATCAGTGCCGCCGGCCTGCTGCTGGCCGGACTGGCAGTGGCCCTGCCACGCACACGCTGGCGGGCCCGCCGCGGGGAATTGATCCTGCTGGCCGCGATTGCCGTTGGCAGTCTGCTCGCCTGGTTGATGAGCACCCTGATGCCACCGCCCAACCCGGTCGACCCGGTCGGTGCCAGCGGCATTCCGAGACTGTGGATCCTGTTGCTTTTGCCCCTGGCCGTCTGGCAGATCGCCCGCTGCCTGCGTGAGCCGCCGGTTGCCGTCGAACCGCGCCTGACCCGTCCGCTGGTGGCCAGTCTCGGCTTGTTCATTGCCTACCTGCTGCTGGTGCCAGTACTGGGCTACCTGCTGACCTCGGCCCTCTACATGCCGGCATTGATCTGGGTGCTGGGCTATCGACGCATTCCGGTCATCGCCGCTGTGGTCATCGCCTGGCTGCTGGCTTCGGAATTCATCTTCCAGCGCCTGCTGCACGTCGATCTGCCGGCCGGCTGGGTGTTCTGATCATGCTTGAATCCCTGTTCGGCGGCCTGGCCACCGTGCTGGCGCTCGCACCGCTGTTCGCCATCGTTTCCGGCATCGTGCTCGGCATCCTCATCGGTGCCATGCCGGGGCTGTCGCCGTCGATGGGTGTTGCGCTGATGGTGCCGTTCACCTACGGCATGTCGCCGATGATTGCGTTGATCCTGCTGGTGGGCATCTACATCGGCTCCAGTTACGGCGGCTCGATTACCGGCATCATGGTCAATGCACCCGGCACACCCTCAGCAGTTGTGACCGCCATCGACGGCTACGAACTCACCCGCCAGGGCAAACCCGCCACGGCGCTGGGCACTTCCATCATCGCCTCTTCGGTCGGTGGCATGTTCGGCACACTGATCCTGATCGGCTTTTCGGTACCGCTGGCGGCCGCGGCGGTGCGCTTTCATCCATCCGAGTATTTCGCCTTCGCCGTGTTCGGCCTGGCCACCGTGGCCACGCTGGCCGGCGACAAGTGGATCAAAGCCTTCATCGCCATGCTGATCGGCTTGCTGATCGCCACGGTCGGTACCGACCCGATCTCGGGCGCCGAACGCTTCACCTTCGATCTCGCCGAGCTCTCCGACGGCTTCATGCTGATCCCGGCATTGATCGGCATGTTCGCGCTGAGCGAAGTCTTTCGCGGCATCGAGAAAGGCGATTTTCGCATCGCACGGGTACAAAGCGTCAGCGACCACTGGCCGCGCTTCGCCCACTACTGGAAACTCAAGTGGGTCACCCTGCGCTCGAGCGCAATCGGCACGCTGGTCGGCGTCTTTCCGGGTGCCGGCGCCACCATCGGTTCATTCATCAGCTACGGCATGGCCAGGCGCTTCAGTCGCAATGCCGATCAGTTCGGCAATGGCAGCCCCGAGGGTGTGACCGCGGCCGAGGCGGCCGACTCCGGTTCGGTCGGCGGCGCCATGGTGCCGCTGCTGGCCCTGGGCATACCTGGCAGCGCAACCACCGCCGTGCTGATCGGCGCGATGATGATCCACGACCTCACACCGGGCCCGCAATTGTTCGTCTCCAGCCCGGAGATGATCTATTCCATCTTCGGCGCCATGTTGATCGCCCAGTTCGTGCTGCTCGGGGTCGGCCTGGCCGGTGGCCGCTTGTGGGTCATGGTGGCCAATATTCCCAAGCAACTGCTGTACACGCTGATCACCATGCTGGCGCTGATCGGTGCCTTTGCCGTGCGCAACTCGCTGTTCGACGTTTTCGCCTGCCTGGGCTTCGGCCTGCTCGGCTGGGTCCTGCGCCGCTACGACTACCCGCTGGCGCCGGTCATTCTCGGGCTGGTGCTGGGCTTGATCGCCGAGACCAGCTTCCGCCGTGCGATCATGATGGACGGTGCGAGCGTGTTCTTCACCCGCCCGATCACCGTCACCCTGCTCGCCCTGGCCCTGCTGTCGTTCGTCATTCCGTTCTGGACCCAGCTTCGCGCCATCCGCCACCGCGCCTGATATCGCCTCAGAGCAACACGTGGACACTCGATACTGAAGCCTGGCTGATAGGCTTGAACCCGGAACGATCCGCACGCATCGCGGTCGTCACAGATGACTTTCAAGCCAAGGAGCGACGAATCATGAGCCAGCGGCATTTCGACCAGGGACCGGGCCTGTGTGAGCAGGCC
>SKXY01000125.1 GCA_007128175.1 Wenzhouxiangella sp.
AATTTCTACGGCTACCTGGTGGCGGTCAAGGAACGAGGCGAGGTCGTCGCCGAGGGCGAGGCAGCCTTCGAAGAGCTCGAAGCTCGCCTCAAACGCAGTACGTCCATGGTCGAGGACATGATGCGCCTCGAGCGTTTTGACATCGGTCGCATCAACTACCAGATCGAAGAGGAACGACTGGCCCAGCGCCGGGTCGAGATGAACGACCGTCTTTCGGATGACGAGCGCGCCGAGCTTATTGCCCAGAGCCAGGCCGAGGTCGAGCGACTCAACGAAGAGTACCAGGTACTGTTTGCCGAGCTGCAGGAACTGCGGGATCGTGCACGTCGGGATTCGCTGGTCGCGCGAACCGCGGACGGGCAGGAAGTGACGATCGATTTCTCTCAGATTGTCAGGGCCACCCGGGCCAACACCCTTTCACTCGGTCAGAAAGTTGTCGAGTACGGGTCGCGCCTTTGGGGCTTCATGAGCGGATATCCGCGTGAGGCCAATACCGAGGGCGGCATTTTTCCGGCCATCTTCGGTACCGTGATGATGGTCCTGATCATGTCCATAGTGGTGACCCCGTTTGGCGTGCTGGCGGCGATCTACCTGCGCGAGTATGCCAAGCAGGGGCCGGTGACCAGGATCGTGAGGATTTCGGTCAACAACCTGGCCGGTGTGCCGTCGATTGTCTTCGGCGTGTTCGGCCTCGGGTTCTTCGTCTATTTTCTCGGCGGCAATATCGACCAGCTGTTTTACCCAGAACGGCTGCCCGCACCGACATTCGGCTCGCCGGCCCTGATCTGGGCCTCGCTCACGCTGGCCCTGCTGACGCTGCCGGTGGTGATCGTCTCGACCGAAGAGGGTCTGACGCGTATTCCGAAGGCCATGCGTGAAGGGTCGTTGGCGCTGGGTGCGACCAAGGCCGAGACCTTGTGGAAGGTAATTGTGCCGGTGTCCACGCCAGCGATGATGACCGGACTGATTCTGGCCGTTGCCCGGGCCGCGGGCGAGGTGGCGCCGCTGATGCTGGTCGGCGTGGTCAAGCTCGCCCCCAACCTGCCGGTTGACGGTGAGTTTCCTTTCGTGCACCTGGACCGGCGCATCATGCACCTGGGTTTCCACATTTATGATGTCGGCTTCCAGAGCCCGAACGCGGAAGCCGCCCGACCCCTGGTTTACGCCACGGCGCTGGTGCTGGTCGGCCTGATCCTGGTCCTTAACCTGACCGCGATCGCCATCCGCAACCGCTTGCGCGAAAAGTACAAGAGTGAGAGTGACTAAAGCTGACTAACCGCGAAGACGCAAAGAGAGAACATGGCTAAAGGAAAATCTGCAGGAATGTGACCACTTGCAAAGACTCGGAGTGGTAAATGATTGCCAATTAGTATGACTTTGTGCTCTTTGCGTCTTTGCGGTTAGTGAAGTTCATTTGAGGATGAGTTTAATGATGGAACAGAATCGACAAGGTGCGCCGCTGGCCAGTTCCGGACTGCCCGACAGGAGCAACCGCAAGCAGCTGAACCTGCGCAACGAGGACATCTCCATGGAAGTGCGGGATCTGAACCTGTACTACGGTGAGACCCAGGCGCTCAAGAACATCAGCATGGACATCGCGGCCAAGCGTGTGACGGCCTTTATCGGCCCGTCGGGCTGCGGCAAGTCGACTCTGCTGCGCTGCTTCAACCGCATGAATGACCTTATCGACATCTGCCGCATCACCGGCGAGATTCAGATCGACGGCAACGATATCTACCATCCGTCGATCGATGTGCCGGAACTTCGGCGCAAGGTGGGCATGGTGTTCCAGAAGCCGAACCCGTTTCCGAAGTCGATCTACGAAAATATCGCCTACGGACTTCGCCTGCAGGGTGTGAAGAACCGCCGCAAGCTCGACGAAGTGGTTGAACACTCACTCAAGCGTGCGGCACTGTGGGACGAGGTCAAGGATCGACTCAACGACAATGCCTTCGGCCTGTCCGGCGGTCAGCAGCAGCGCCTGGTGATTGCTCGCGCTATTGCCATCGAGCCGGAAGTGATCCTGCTCGATGAGCCGTGTTCCGCTCTGGACCCGATTTCGACGGCCAAGGTCGAGGAGTTGATCATTGATCTGAAGGAAACCTATACCATCGTGATCGTGACCCACAACATGCAGCAGGCCGCCCGCGTGTCGGACTTTACCGCCTACATGTACCTGGGCGAGTTGATCGAGTACGACGACACGGCCAAGCTGTTTACCAATCCATCGAAGAAAGCGACCGAAGATTACATCACTGGGCGGTATGGGTAGAAGGAAAAAGGTGAAAGGTGAAAGGTAAAGCTTGCGTAGGTCGGGGTTGCATCCCCGACGGACGAGGTCCGGGGCGCCCCCGTACGGTCACTTGACGCCATCTATTGAAACGTATCCCGTCTGAGGAGTTGATTTATGGACAAGCTGCATCTGAATAAACATATCTCCCGCCAGTTCAACCAGGAACTGGAGGATTTGCGTCAGAGCGTGATGACCATGGGCGGGCAGGCCGAGGAGATGGTTGGTGATGCCATTCGCGCCCTGATCGACTGCGACTCGGAACTTGCCGAGCAGGTCATCGCCGTGGATGACCGCATCAATGACATGGAAAAGGAAATCGACGAGCGCTGCAACATGATCCTGGCACGTCGCCAGCCCACGGCCAGCGATCTCCGACTGGTGCTGGCGATCATCAAGACGGTCAATGATCTCGAACGCGTCGGTGACGAGGCCGAGAAGATCGCGAAAATGGCAATTCGCCTGGCCGAGGCCGATCGTCCCCGCCAGGGCTACCGCGAACTTGAGAACATGGCCGGCACGGTACGCAGCATGCTGCGCGATGCCCTCGACGGCTTCGTACGCATGGTGCCGGAGGTGGCGGTCATGCTGACGCGCGAGGACGAGAAGGTCGACGCCGAGTACGAAGCGATTCTGCGCCAGTACTACACCTATATCGTCGAGGAACCGCGCAACACCCGGCGAGTGATCGATTCGATCTGGGTGGCGCGTTCACTCGAGCGCATTGGCGACCACGCCAAGAACATCGGCGAGTACATCGTCTACCTGGTCGAGGGCAAGGATCTGCGCCATGCCTCGCCCGAGGAGCTTGAGCGCGAGATCGGCGAATCGTACAAGGAGTGATTCTCAGGTTTTGAGAAGGGCGCATGCTGAAATTCCGTCACACATCGCAGTGACGGAGATTTCAGCATGCAGACAACACTTCGGTTTTCCCAGGCCCGGGCCAATCCGGGCCGAGTCCATGGGTTCAGGGAACGCCTTACACGAGGCGCACATCTCGGCGGTGAATTGCTGGCATTGGCCAGCCTGGCCATGGGACTGCTGACCTCACTGGTAACTCTGGCCGTGCTGGTTGGGCACTGAAGGCTCAAGGCTCAAAACGACCAAACGTCAACCAGCCAGCCAACCACGACCAGGGCGGCTTGTGCCTTCACCGGTGGGGGGGTCATCCAGTCTCGTCCCGCATGCGTTCCGTTTCGCTCCACGCATCCTTCGCCCTTCGATAGGCCGTGAGCGCCTCTCATGGGCACGACCCGCAGGATGCGTGGAGGCCGCAGGCCGGAACGAATGCTGGACGACCTTCGAATTTTCCCCCACGGCGCGGAGGCACAAAAT
>SKXY01000069.1 GCA_007128175.1 Wenzhouxiangella sp.
GCTTTCAACGTGATTGAGATGCCCGCCGATGACCTGTTACTGACCGCCAATTTTGCGATGATCGACTTCACCCTCACACTGATTGCCAACCCTGTGGAAGGTGGCGAAGTGTTTGGTGCCGGCTTCTACAATGCCGGCGACATGGTGGAAGTGGATGCCTTAGCTAACGAAGGCTGGGAGTTTGTTGATTGGACGGATGCCGATGGAAACGTGGTTTCTGACGAAGCTTTCAACGTGATTGAGATGCCTGCCGATGACCTAACGTTGACGGCAAACTTTGCCTTGCTCAGTTTTTCGGTTGAAGTAGACATTGAGCCGGCTGGGGGCGGTTTTGTTACCGGCGAAGGCATGTATGATTTTGGTGATGAAGTAGTGCTCATGGCATTCGCCAACGAAGGGTATGAGTTTGTAAACTGGACAGATGACGAAGGCAATGAACTGGGCTCTGAAGCTTCTTACACATTTACTATGCCGGCTAACGACATCATCATTACAGCTAATTTTGTATTGATTGATTATACGGTGAGTGTTTCGATTCAGCCCGAAGAGGGCGGTAACGCTACCGGTGCCGGTATTTACAACTTTGGCGATCTTGTTACGCTGGAAGCCATCGCAAACCAAGGATACGCATTCGTAAACTGGACGTCCCCGGATGGTACTGTTTTGTCAGAATCACCGATCTATGAATTTACCATGCCGGCAGTGGATGTGGATGTAATTGCAAACTTTGAACAGATAACCTATACGTTAACGGTTAATATAATTGGTAATGGAACGGTTGAAATAGATCCTGACCAGGATGAATTCCTTCCGGGGACGCAAGTAACATTGCATGCAATTGCTGATGCCGGCTGGATATTTAATAACTGGACCGGGGCATATAACGGATTTGACAATCCTGTTACAATCACAATGAATAGCAATAAAGTGATCACTGCACGCTTCATCAAACTGAATGTTACAAATATTAATGTAAGTGGTCCCGGACACATACCCATCCCAGAGGATGGTGAGGTAAGTGAGCAATACACAGCTACCGTGTTTGACCAGTATAACCAGCCCATGCCCGATGAAGAAGTAATATGGAGTACTTTGCCCGAGGATTCGGATCTGCCGGGTGTATCCATTGATCAGAGTGGTTTGCTCACCATCGGTCAGGAAGCCGAAGAAGGTGACCTGCTGGTCATAGCAACTTCTCAAACCAACCCGGGTATTTCCGGCATCAGGATGGTATTCCTGGAAGAAGTCATCACAAAATATACGCTTACACTAAACATAACCGGAAATGGTACCGTCATTGTAAATGACATTTCTTACAGTAGCTCAACACAGAATATTGAGCTGGATGCTGATGAATATGCCGACTTACTGGCATCGCCAGCCGCCGGATGGGATTTTGAAGGCTGGATAGGAGATGTAGAGGACACTAACTCCGAAGAAACACAAGTGTTTATGGACGCCAATAAAACCATCACGGCAGTTTTCGGGCAATCGCTTTATACGCTCGATGTCAATGTGGAAGGAAACGGTAATGTGACCAAGACACCTGACCAGGAGTTTTATGCATACAACCAGGCCGTGATCTTACGTGCCAGCGCACAAGCAGGATGGACATTCAGCCACTGGACAGGCGATGTGATGAATCCGAATAGTGCTTCTACATATATTATTATGAATGAAGACAAGGAAATCACTGCGCATTTCATCCAAATGCCGGTAACCCTTACGCTGAATACAATTGGCAATGGAAGTGTCTCAGCTGATCCTGCTGGCCCTACATACGAGCCCGGAACAGAAGTGGAGCTTACTGCTGAAGCTGCAATCGGATGGGAGTTTAGCCATTGGGAGGGCGATGTAAGTGATCCGGAAAATGAAATCACGACCATCGTCATGGATGAAAGCAAAAGCGTAACCGCTCATTTTGTCGAAGCAGCCTATACACTGATCGTCGATGTCGAAGGCAATGGAAATGTCATTGTCAACCCGGTGCAAGATACATATTTATATGGTGAATTCGTGATATTGCGTGCCATGGCTGCTCCCGGCTGGGAATTCAGCCACTGGACAGGCGAAGTGCTCAATAATGAAGCTGAACGCACAGCTATATTAATGACTGAAGACCAGGAAGTAACTGCTCATTTTGTGCAAAGTGGCTATACCTTAACGGTAAATATTGTTGGAAACGGCATCGTGCACATTGATCCCGAGCACGACACCTATCCATCAGGAAGCGAGGTAACACTCACTGCAGAACACTTAGGGCTCGGATTCATATACTGGACCGGGGCATACAGTGGATTTAACAACCCGGTTACGCTCACCATGAACAGCAATAAAACCATCACAGCACATTTTGTTGACTGGGACGTGAAAGATACAGAAGGCCAGTATCTTAACCCTGTTCATGTTAAAGATGGTATTGGTGATATTTTTATTGCTGGCCCTGGTCAGGTGTTGATACCTGAGCCGGGAACCGATGACAACCATCAGCAATATGAAGCAACTGTTGTGGATGATGATAACACCATCTTACCCAATGAAGAAGTAAGCTGGAGCCTCGAAGGCCCTCCTGGGATCCCGCTGACAGGACTCTCAATTGATGCAGAAAGCGGAATGCTAACAGTTACATCAGACGCATTCCTGCCTGTGGTCGGGGTTGTTGCTACATCTGTCTCCAACCCTAATCTGTCTAAAACAAGGATAGTCGAGCTTGTTGGCGAATTGACACTATATACAATCAACCTTTTTATTGATGGAAACGGAAGCATCAGCATCAATGATGTTGATTATGATGATTTCTTCCAGCATGTTGAGCTTCCCAAAGACCAAGTGTATGACTTGCTGGCAAATCCGGCAAATCACTGGTCTTTCGTTGAATGGTCGGGCGATATCGAAGGCGACGATGCAGAAATGGAATTGCTGCTCGATGATCAAAAAAGCATAGTTGCACATTTTGCTGAAGACCAATACTTCCTCACCATTACTACAACAGGGGAGGGCGCTGTTAATGTAAATCCCGACCAGGAAAGCTATTCATACGGTGAGCCTGTGAACATTACCGCTGTTGCAAACCCTGGCTGGAGCTTCAGCCACTGGACAGGGGACGTGCTAAACCCCAATGCTGTCTCTACTATCGTAATTATGGATGATGATAAGGACGTGGATGCTGTTTTCGTTCAGAACGAATACATGCTTACATTAACTATTCATGGTGAGGGAACGGTCAGCATAGTTCCTGAACAGGAGTTTTATTATTATGGAGAAGAGGTGGTGTTGACAGCTACCGCCGAAGATGGTTGGTCTTTCGATGGCTGGACAGGCAGCGTGCCCAGCATGGAGAATCCGCTCACTGTGGTTATGGATGGCAATAAATCCATCCAGGCTCATTTTTCAGAAATACCGCTCATTCCTTCCGAAATCCTTGTCATAGGCGACGAAGAGGTAGTTATTCCCCCTGCTGGCGATCCAGCCAATGAGGTACTCTATGTTGTTGAGATTCTTGATCAATTTGGTGAGGTGATGGAAGGTGAAGATGCGATCTGGACATTAAGCGGTTCGGTGCCCGTAGGTGTCAGCATAAGTACCAACGGCCTGTTATCCGTGGCATCTAACGCTATGGAGGCC
>SKXY01000138.1 GCA_007128175.1 Wenzhouxiangella sp.
CAAACCGATGAACGGAGAAAGTGAGGTACTTCGATATTGCTGAGAGCTTAGCCACAGAAATACTTTTTTCGGTTGGATATTTATCGGTTCTTTTGTTTCTCAGTTTAAAAACTCCCGGTTTTTAACGTTTCCACACTCCACAATCCACATTCCCCACTTCACTCCTTCATCGCCGAATAGATCCAAGTTCGGGCACGTTGCCAGTCGCGTCGTAAAGACCGCTCTGAACGATCCATGATTGCGGCGATTTCCTTATAGGTTAACCCTCCAAAAAATTTGAGTTCAACAAGTTGCTCCAGTTGTTTGTTATGCGATGAAAGTTGTTTCAGGGCTTCGTCCAGGGCCTCCAGTTCAGCAGATCGCTCTTCAATGGCCAGTTGAACGGCGTCCAATGGTACATTCAGTTTGTTCCCTCCTCTTTTTTTGGCATTTCGGCTGCGCGCATAATCCACAAGAATATAGCGCATGGCGCGCGATGTTAACGCATAAAAATGGTTTCGGTCCTGCCATTCGATCTGTGAATTCCCTACCAGGCGTTCATACGCTTCATGAACAAGGGCGGTTGTATTCAGGGTATCACTCTGACGGTGCCGGTATAATTGCCGGTGGGCGATATTTCGAAGCTCATCATACACCATTTCATATACCCTGTTAAACGCATCCGTGTCTCCTTTACGGGCGTCAGCAAGATATTGGGTGATATCAATCGATTCCATCAGAATTAAATAATTTTTGACGGCCACTCATAGAAATCAGGTTGGCCGGTTTGCTCTCCGGTTTACGATGTACTGGATAGAAGGCTGACACGAAAATTTGCCCAAAGCAGGCAACAGGCTTCTATAAATTACACATCATTAAATGTTAAGCAATCTATGGAATCAATAAAAAACAAGCCAGTTTTCATTTTAGCTGTTCTTTTTACTACATGTTTAATAACAGGTGCTGCATGTGAAGGGCCGGCCGGATCTGATGTTGAAATGAAAATGTACGAGAGCCAGGAAACCTGGATAGATGTTAACGAATCACATATCGGGATCAAGCAAAGCTGGGAATTGTATGATGTCGATACTTTTTTTAATCCTCAGCCTGAACCAGCTGCCAGGTTATTTTCAATCGAAATTACCGAATCAAGAGATGGCAGCTGGGGAGGGAATTATGTTCAGGATGAAATTAACGGGCGTATACATATTGAGACCCGTTCCACTATGATGAGGGGCAAGACGCTTCATCTTGTACAAACCTGGATTTTACACCCGCCCGATCCGATTCATCCGCCGGATCCTATCCAGCCGGTTCAACTAATGATGAAAGGTCATCTCAATGTTGCAAACAACACAATGATTATGAACGGGAAAACCGAAGAAGATGGATGGCTGGTACAGCATGGGAAAACTGTTCACCTTCGCGCGATGATTTCCGAATCAATGGATGGAATGATGATGGCCACGGGCGAACTGATGTTCAACCCTCAGCCCGAGCCTCCGGCAAGAACGGGCCGACAACGCTGAATTTGACTGGTCGGTCGGCACAAAACCCCTACATCAAAAACCAAATCCAAAGAGAACTCTCCCGGCACCTCGTAGGGAAGCAGATTTTTAAACCCAACAATCTATGCAGATTAATAAACCAATAAACAAAACACAAAACAGGGTGTCGGGCATTGATCGGCAGCCCGCCCGGGAAGATTCAGCAAATGGCAACCGCCAAACCTGGCAGAAACCCGGTATACAGGTGCTGTCGGCTGCGGAAACCCGCCAGCTTGGCCCGCCTGAGGATCCTATGCAAAGTTAACAATGAAGTTCTCAAAACATTACAAAACAGAACTTTAGGCATTGATCACTAACAGCCAAACCCTACACCTCACATCACTATGAAATCACGATTTACTTTACGATCCGCACTTTTTTGGGCAGCCGTCATCCTGCTTTGCACACCGGCTTTTGTACTGGCACAGGATGAATTTATCACCACCTGGGAAACTACCATGCCGAATGAATCCATCACCATTCCCATTGAGGGAACCGGGTATAACTTCACCATTCACTGGGGAGACGGCACCAATACCGACTGGCAGGATGGTGACGACATCAACGATTTGACCCATACCTACGTTTCCACCGGAACGTACACCGTTGCGATCACCGGCGAATTTCCACGTATCTACTTTAATAACGATGGCGACAAAGATAAAATCCTTTCCGTAGAGCAGTGGGGCGACATTGAATGGACATCTTTGGAGGGAGCATTTCATGGTGCTTCCAACCTGCAGATCAATGCTTCCGATGCACCGGATTTGAGTGGTGTGACCTCGTTACAGGAAATGTTCCGGGATGCTGCCGGCTTGAACCAGGATATCAATCACTGGGACGTATCCGGCATAGAAACCATGAGTGCAATGTTCATGGGTGCATCCAATTTTAATCAGCCTCTTGGAAGCTGGGATGTTTCGAATGTATTGAATATGAGCGCAATGTTTTGGGGTGCTGCTGATTTTAATCAACCCTTAGATAACTGGAACGTATCCAATGTGACGGACATGAGATGGATGTTCCAAGAAGCATCAGCTTTTAACCAGGATATCGGGGACTGGGATGTATCAAATGTGTCGAACATGGATTTTATGTTCGAACAGGCTGCCAATTTTAATCAGGATATCGGGAACTGGGATGTGTCCGGTGTGTCCATTATGAACGGCATGTTCAGGGGCACAGGTTCCTTCGACCAGGATCTTGGAGGTTGGGATATTTCCAGCGTAATACATATGGCCAGCATGCTCAACAACTCTGGCCTCTCGGTGGCCAACTACGACGCCACCCTCATCGGCTGGGCCGGGCAATCAGTACAGTCGAATGTATCCCTGGGGGCAACCGGACTGGAATACTGCGCCGGGGCGGACGCGCGCGATGAATTAATCAACACCCATAGCTGGGACATTTCCGGGGATGCCATCTCTGCTGACTGCGGAGCATTTATTACCATCTGGAAAACCGATAACCACGGAGATTCCAATGATGACCAGATTACCATTCCCATCGAAGGAACGGGATATAATTTTTCCGTTTTTTGGGGAGATGGCGGCGGTATATGCTGGCAGGACGGTGACAACCCCGATTTTCTTACTCATACTTACTCTGCCCCCGGAACCTACACCGTTACGATCATCGGCGATTTTCCACGTATCTATTTTAACAATGGCGGCGACAATGAGAAAATCCTCTCCGTAGAGCAGTGGGGTGATATTGAGTGGGAATCGATGGAACGAGCTTTTTATGGAGCTTCCAACCTGAAGATTAACGCATTAGATGCGCCGGATTTGAGCGGTGTGACCTCGTTGCAGAATATGTTTCGGCATGCTTCCAGTATAAATCAGAATATTAACCATTGGGATGTATCCGGCATAGAAAACATGAGGGCAATGTTCCTGGGTGCTTCCAATTTTAATCAGCCTCTTGGTGACTGGAATCTATCCAGCGTAACGGATATAGGATTGATGTTTAGCCATGCAAGCAATTTTAACCAGGATATCGGAGGTTGGGATGTATCGAGTGTAACGGATATGGCAGAGATGTTTGGTTCAGCGAACGCCTTTAACCAGGAAATTGGTAACTGGGATGTCTCCA
>SKXY01000186.1 GCA_007128175.1 Wenzhouxiangella sp.
GCCAGATCGATATCGAACACTCGAATCTCCACCCGCTCGCCTTCCGCCAGACAGCGGCCGACTTCCTCAACCAGGAATTCCTCGATGGTATTAAGGTTGCGATCCGTATCGCGCGCCCTGTCTCCGATATCCAGGTAACGATCGGCTTCGACGAATTCCACCGTCACCCGATCATTGGTCTCGGCCAGGGCAATCCACGGCAGGGCGAAAAACAAAATGAGCAACGCAATTCGATTGTGCATATGGAGCCTCCTTGGACAATTAGCGCTTCCCCCGGGCCCGCAATCGAGGCCCAGGCATCATCTGCTTGTCCAATTTGACCACAAGCACGCCGGTTTGATCACCCCCGGTGGGTTGCACCAACCCGGCCCAGCTGGTCTCAACCAGCCGAAACCGGTCGCCGGGCGTGCTGGCGTTCAAAGCGGGCCCAAACCCCGTCCTCGCCGTCCCAGCGCCCGCGGGTGGCGGCCTTGGAGTACTCGGTGGCGCGCTGCTCGAAGAAGTTGGCGAACTCGACCCCGTTCAGTATTTCCTGCAGCCAGGGCAGGGGATGCGGGGTCAGGGCGCGGTAACCGCCGTCGGCCTGCTCGAAGCAGCCGAACACGGTCGGCAGCTTGAGTTGCGACAGGCGCCAGTCGGCGATATAGCGCACGTACTGCTTGATATCGGCGGCACTCATGCCCTCGATCTCGCCCAGGCCGAAAGCCAGGTCGACGAAGTTTTCCTCCAGCCGCACCATGGTTTTTGCCACGTCGATGATATCGTCGCGCACCGCCGGGGTCATGGCACCGGTCTCGCGGTTCCATTCGTGGAACAGGCGGATCACGCCCTCGCAGTGGAGCGACTCGTCGCGCACGCTCCAGCTCACGATCTGGCCCATGCCCTTCATCTTGTTGAAGCGCGGGAAGTTGAGCAGCATGGCGAAGCTGGCGAACAGACTCATGCCCTCGGTGAAGGCCCCGAACATGGCCAGTGTGCGCGACACGTCGGCGACCGTGTCGACGCCGAAGGTCTGCATGTAATCGGCCTTGGCCTTCATCTCCTTGTAGTCGCGGAAGGCCTCGAACTCCGACTGCGGCATGCCCAGCGTTTTCAGCAGCAGCGCGTAGGCATCGATGTGGACCGTCTCCATGTTGGTGAAGGCGGCCATCATCATCTGGATCTCCAGCGGCTGGAAGATCGGGATGTAGCGCTTCATGTAGTTGTCCGAGACTTCCACGTCGGACTGGGTGAAGAAGCGGAAAACCTGGGTCAGCAGGGTGCGCTCGGCCTCGCTCAGGCGATCACCGGCCCAATCCTTGATGTCGTCGCCCAGCGGCACTTCCTCGCCCATCCAGTGGGTCTGCTGCTGGCGCTTCCAGAACTCGTAGGCCCAGCCGTAGCGCTCGACATCGTAGGTGCCGGTGGACTCGAGCAGGCCGATGCGACCGGTGCCGATCAGGTCACGCGGGTTGGTATCGAGATCGATCACTGACATGCCAGGCATTCCTCGTAGTCGGTCGGCTGGCCGACGATACCGGCCTGCCTGGTCGCGTCGAGCTGACCGGCAAAACCGGCCCGCTGGACCGCCTTGGAGCGGCAGTAGTACAGGCTCTTGATGCCGCGCTGCCAGGCGGTGTAGTGCAGCATGTGCAAATCCCACTTGTCGATATCGCCGGGCAGAAACAGGTTCAGCGACTGGCTCTGGCAGATCATCGGCGCGCGGTCGGCGCCCAGCTCGATGACCCAGCGCTGGTCGATTTCGAAGGCGGTTCGGAAGGTCGCCTTCTCGTGTTCGTCCAGGCAGTCCAGGTGCTGGACCGAACCCTCGTGCTCCAGGATCGAGGCCCAGGTGGCGGCATCGTCGCGACCGCGCTCGGCCAGCAGCGCCTTGAGATGGCGATTGCGCACCGTGAACGAGCCCGACAGGGTCTTGTGAGTGTAGATGTTGGCCGGAATCGGCTCGATGCAGGCGCTCACACCACCGCAGATGATGGAGATCGAGGCGGTCGGGGCAATCGCCAGCTTGTGGCTGAAACGCTCCTTGGCACCCACCCGCAGGGCATCGGGACAGGGGCCGCGTTCCTCGGTCAGCGAGGTCGAGGCGGCATCCATCGATGAACGGATGTGGCGGAAGATCTTCAGGTTCCAGGACTTGGCCAAGGCCGATTCCATGGGAATGCCCTGGCCCTGCAGGAAGGAATGGAAACCCATCACGCCCAGTCCGATCGAGCGCTCGTTGAGTGCCGAGTAGCGCGCCCGCTTCATACCCTCGGGCGCGGCTTCGATGAACTGGGTCAGCACATTGTCGAGAAAACGGGCCACGTCCTCGATGAAGTCGGGCTCGTCGTGCCATTCGTTCCAGGTCTCGATATTGAGCGAGGACAGGCAGCACACGGCGGTACGCTCGTTGCCGTCGGCATCGATGCCGGTCGGCAGCGTGATCTCCGAGCACAGGTTGGAGGTCGAGACTTTCAGGCCGAGCTTTTTCTGGTGCGCGGCCATGTCGCGGTTGACGGTGTCGATGAACAGCAGATACGGCTCACCGGTCTGCAGGCGGGTCTCGAGAATGCGCTGCCACAGGCTCCTGGCATCCACGCGCCGCAGCACCTCGCCGGTCCTGGGGCTCTTGAGCCCGAAATCGGTTCCGTCGGTGACCGCCTGCATGAACTCGTCGGTGATGTTGATGCCGTGGTGCAGGTTCAGCGCCTTGCGGTTGAAATCGCCCGAGGGCTTGCGGATTTCCAGGAATTCCTCGATTTCAGGGTGATGGACGTCAAGGTAGACGGCGGCCGAGCCGCGCCGGAGCGAACCTTGGGAGATGGCCAGGGTCAGCCCATCCATGACGTGTACGAAGGGCATGATGCCCGAGGTCTGGCCCGAACCCTTGACCTGCTCGCCAATCGAGCGGACCTGGCCCCAGTAGGTGCCGATACCGCCGCCATTGGAAGCCAGCCAGACGTTCTCGTTCCAGGTATCGACGATGCCGTCGAGCGAGTCGGGCACCGAGTTCAGAAAGCAGGAGATTGGCAGGCCGCGGGTGGTGCCGCCGTTGGACAGGATTGGGGTGGCCGGCATGAACCACAGCTGCGACATGGCATCGTAGAGGCGCTGGGCATGCTCGACATCATCGGCGAAGGCACAGGCCACGCGCGCGAACATGTCCTGCGGGCCTTCGCCCTCGAGCAGGTATCGGTCCTTGAGCGTCTGCAGGCCGAAGTCGGTGAGCAAATCATCGCGTGAACGATCCAGCTTGAGCTGGTCGACGCTGGGTCGCGGGCCCAGCGGGGCCGGTACCGGGGCGCGCCGGGCTGCCGGGCCTTCTTCTGCGGTCGGTTCGGGAAGCTGGTGTGCCAACTGGTCCATACAATCCTCCGTTGCGTACTCATCGGAGGCGGGGGTCGGCTTGAAGCGGGCAGGAAAGACGGTTTCAAGAACCGATATCCGCAGCCGCCGGGAGACCCCGCCCATGTGGTGTTGCGTCTGTCACGGCAGGTCTCCTGGCTCGCGGGTCGTCGCAATCGTCGGGCCGCCTTCCCGGTGTCATCACCAGTGGCTTTTTGGACCTGGCGCGCTCGCCGCCTACAGTTGCGGGGACAGCTTCGGACTGGGCATGAGATGCCGCACCGAATTCCCTCTTAGCCCCAATATGTTGTGTAATCGGGGAACCGTGGAGCCCATATCTTGGTACAAGGGGCAGAAGAGGTCAAGCCCGGATTGCCCCGGCGGTCAGCGGCTATCGGCTCGGGGCAGCAGGCAGAGCAGCCGGTGGGTCAGCCACCAGATCGCCGCCAACGCAAGCATCAGGGTGACCAGCCACGGCCAGCTGGCCACCTCATCGGTCGCATGCCAGGGCGAGCGCAGCACCCAGTTGACGTTCTCGTCGGCCTCGACCAGCCAGCGGGTGAGCAAGACCACGCTCCAGCCGATCGGCAGCCACCAGCGAAAGGCCGCGGCATCGTACCCCAGCCGCCACACCATCCACAGCAACACGAACGGCAAGGCCAGGTGGTGCAGCGACAGTGCGCGCACGTACAGGGGGATCTCCGCGTCGAACATGTAGCCCACACCGCCCAGCGGCGGCTGACCGCCCAGCACCAGTCCGCCAAAAAAGTCGAAGATCCAGCCCATCTCCAGCAGGCCGACGGCGACCAGCAGCATGCCAGCCAGTCTTCGTGCGCCGGTCCACGCCGCCACCAGTCCGGCGATGACGGCGATATTGGAAAACCACAAGAAGTTGACCAGCGGAAACTCGACCACGTAGACCGGCAACCACACGGCCACAAACAGCGACCAGGCGACGGCAAGACGCCAAAGCGGCGCGGCGCTCACCAATCCCGCGCCTCGCCAGCGGCCCCGGCCAGAAGCCGGAACCGGTCATGGTCGCGCAAGCTGCGGTACAACAGCCTCTCCTTTGAAACCGGCCGCCTAGCGCCCCAGCTCGGTCGGCAGGGGCGGCGGTTCGCGCGGGATGTCATCACTGTAGTCGTCGAGCATTTCGAGGATCTCGTCGATGGCGCGCTCAAGCTGGCTATCGCGCCCGGCGTTGGTCGCGGCCGGGTCGAGCTCGACATGAATGTCGGGGGCCACGCCCTCGTTTTCGATCGACCATTGGTTGTCGACATCGACGAAACGGAAGTGCGGCACCGTCATCACGCCGCCGTCTACGAACGGCGGGTTGGCGAAGATGCCGATCAGGCCGCCCCAGGTGCGCGTGCCCAGCAGCGGACCGATATCCAGTTCGCGGAAGGCATAGGGCAGGAAGTCACCGCCGGATCCGGCGTCCTGGTCGATCATCATCAGCTTCGGGCCGTGCAGGGCGCCCATGGGCGTGGTGGCCATCTCGCCCTGACGATACACCCAGTTCGACAGGTGGCGCCGGCTCAGCACCTCGACGATGTAGTTGGCCGCCTGTCCGCCGCCGTTGGCGCGCTCGTCGATGATCAGCGCATCCTTGTCCAGTTGCGCATGGAACATGCGGTTGAAAAAGGTATAGCCGGGCCCGGCGGTATTGGGAAGGTAGACGTAACCGACGCGCCCGTCGGTCGCCTCGGCCACCTCGCGGCGATTGTTCTCGATCCAGGCCCACAGGCGCATGCCCGATTCCGAGTCGACCGGCTCGACGACGATCTCGCGCGAATCACTGCCGTCGGCGTTGGGCCCGACAGTGAGCACCACCTGCTTGCCGACGGTGTCCTGCAAGCGAGCGAACAGGTTGTCGGCGGCACTCAGGTCGCGGCCGTCGACGGCGAGAATGTACTCGCCCTCCTGCGCGGCATTGCCGGGTGCGGCCAGCGGGCTGTCGATGAACGGGTTCCACGCCTCACCGGTGTAGATGCGATCGATACGCCAGCGGTCGGCGTCGATAACGAAGTTCGCTCCGAGCAGGCCGCCGGAGGGCCCGTTGGGCCGATGCACGTCGCCGCCGCCGACGCGGTTGTGACCGGCATGGAGCTCGGCGATCATCTCGACCATCAGCTCGTTGAGGTCCTCGCGCCGTCCGACATGATCGAGTAGCGGGCGATAGCGCTGGTAGACCGCCTCCCAGTCCAGGCCGTGCAGGTTGTCGGCATAGAAGTAATCACGCTGGAAGCGCCAGCCTTCGTCAAAGATCTGCGCCCACTCGGCGCGCGGGTCGATATGCATGCGAAGACCCGACAGGTCGAGATTGTCCGGGCGCAGGCGGTTACCCGTCTCGCCCACGGCCAGGCGGCCGTCGTCGCGGCGCACCAGCACATGAGAGCCGCTGGCGCTCATGTCGTAATCCTGCAGGCCAGAGAACACCTGGCTGGCCTCGCGCTTGTCGAATTCGAATCGGCGCAAGCGGTGGTGACGGGCAACGGTTTCGCCGGGCGGTTCGACCGTGGCGCCGGGCTGAGCGCGCTGCATCCAGTACAGGCTGCCGTCGGCGGCCACGGCCAGGTTGCCGTGATTGCCTTTTGCCACCGGTAGGGCGACTTTACGCGCGGACAGGCCGTCGAAGTCGATACGGACCTCGACGCCGTCGTTGTTGTCGTTGCCGTCATTGCCGTTACCGTCGACCTCCTCGTCGCCGGTGCGCGGGGCCAGCGGCGAATCGCCGTCGGCACGCAAAACCAGTGCGTAGATCCCGGCGCGGTAAGGGCGCTCCTGGCTGGACATGTCCAGCGAGAACTGGCGCGGCCCGGTGTTGGTCGAGGCGGCAAAGTACAGGTGCTCGCCGTCACGGCTGAACACCGGCGAGGCGATGTCGGCCATGCCGTCGGACACCGTCACGGCGCGATCGTCATCGAAGTGATAGAGCACCAGGTCGCGGAAATAATTGGACCGCTGGTTCGTGTGCGCCAGCCACTGGCCGTCCGGCGACAACGCCAGGTCGAAATGACCCTGACGAACCTGGCGGGCAATTTCATGGACTTGACCGTCGTCGAGGTCGATGTAGTGCAGGCCGAGACGATTGTCGGTGAACACGATGCGCCCGTTTTCGGCATCCCAGGCCCTCAGGCGGTAGAAGTCCGGGCCCAGCTCGTACTCACGCGGCTCGCCCAGGCCGCGCTGGTCGGTGACCACCAGCGTCTGGCCGCTGCGCGACTCGACGATCCAGGCGATCTCGTCACCGGCCGGCGACCACAGGGCGGTGTGCTCGCGCACGCCATCGGTTTCGGTCAGATTGCGGGTCGATCCTTCTTCCACCGGCACGGAAAAGACCTCGCCGCGCGCCGTGACCAGGGCACGCTTGCCGTTGGGCGAGAGTCCGGCGTTCTCGATATTGTTGCTCACGGTGCGCCAGCCGGCGCGCAATTGCGGCAGGTCGGGATTGATGCGGATCGACAGGGCCCGCTGCTCGCCGCTGTCGACATCGATGGTGTGCAGGCGACCGCCGACTTCGTAGATCACGGTGTCGCCGTGACCGGAGGCCCAGCGAATGTCCCAGCTGTCCTGGTCAGTCAGACGCTCGATGTCCTCACTTTCGGGATCGAAGCGGAACAGGTTGAACACCTTGTCCTCGCGATCGGAAAGGAAGTAGACCTGCCCGTTGAGCCAGAACGGCTGGATATCGTTGACGCGCTCACCGGGGATGGCTTGCACCGCGCCGCCTTCGGGATCGAACACCCGGACCGACGGGGTGGTACCACCGCGGTAACCGCGCCACCCGGCGTTGCCGCCGTACAAGCCGTTGTAGGCCGGACCGAAATCGATGTAGGCCAGGCGCTCGCCAGCCTCGTCCCACTGGCCTCGGAAGAAGCGCGCGGCCATCTGTTTGACTGGCGCGCCGCCGTCGACGGGTACATGGTAGAGCTGGGCGGAGCGGCCATGATCGGTCTCACGGCGCGAAACGAATGCCACGGCCGAACCATCCGCGCTCCAGCCGACCGGAGTGTCATCGCCGGGATGCCAGGTCAGTCGCCGGGGCTGACCACCATCGATGGAAATCACGTAAACATCCGCATTTCCCTCGTAATGGCCGGCATAGGCGATCATGCTGCCGTCGGGTGAAAAGAAGGGATTGTTCTCTTCCGCCTCGCTCGAGGTCAGTCGGCGCGGGTCGCTGCCGTCGCGCCCGGCCAGCCACAGGTCGCCGGCGTAGACGAAGGCGATGTGATCGGCCGAGATCGCCGGCTGGCGCAGCAGGCGGGTATCCTCGGCCACCGCGGTGGATGCGAAAAACAGCCCTGCCAAAAGGGCGGAAATAACGATGGCTTGAGTCGTTCGGGTCATGGAGTGATCGAGTCGCTTGTGGTCCACAAGCCGGTCAAGGTAACCGATTCATGTCGACATCGTCACTGCGGTTTATCGGTATGGACGAGCCGGCCGCCTCGGCGGCAGCCACCACCAGCTCCACAGCACGACCAGGGCGAACGCCGTGTAGATGGCGATGAAGACCCACCAGGGCAGGTCGAAGAACAGGATACGACCGAGCCAGAACTCGATGAAGGACTGGTCATGGACGGCCTGTCCGGCGGCCCGGCGCAGGTTCTGTTCCCACACCGTCAGCGGACAGAGCTGTCCCAGCCACGTCTGAACCACGACATAGCCGACGGTGACCAGGTGCGCCAGCCGGAACCAGAGGTTGCGCACCCACTGCCAGCCACGCAACCCGCCGACGATTACCAGCAACTGGCCGAACACCACGAAGGCCACGATCAGCGCGTGCAGCACCAGTATGAGGTCGGCGGCGAGGGCGGGGGCGGGGATGTTGTCGAGCATCATTCAACGTTATCCGGCTTCGAGGCCAGCCTCAAGCGGGAGGATCCGCTTCAGTTCAATGCGGTGGCGAGGCCTTCAGCGGATCCTCCCGCTTGAGGCTGACTCGCCGTGTTGCTGCTCCGCGGTTCATGGCTTGCACTGAGTCACGCTGCCCGACAGGAAATGGAGAGTTCTGGTGGCTGGTGCCCAGGGCGCCCAAAGAAAAGGCCCCGCGGTGCGGGGCCTTTTCATGCTCAGTGATCAGTCGGACCGATCAGTTCGATACGCAGGTCTCGGCGTTGCCCGAGGCGTCGTAGTCGAAGTCGGGGTGACTGATGTTGTCGACGCAGAACTCGAAGCTGATGGAGTTCTGACGGACACGATCGCTTTCGACAAGGGCGACACCATTGGAGCCGGTGGCCTCGCTCGTTTCCGTGCCGGAGACGTCACCGCTGAAGGTGCCGGTTACGGTCGCGCCGGAGACAGTGTTGCCGTCGCCATCGACAACCGTGACACGGGCTTCGCCACTGCGCCACGGACCGCGCGAGCGCACGGAGAGGTCGATGCCGGCCACGGACACGCCGCCGGATTCGCCATCGTCTCCACCATCGTCATCTTCGGCGGCTTCGACCGTTACCTGCTGGCTGGTCGAATCGCTGTCGCCGTCGTTGTCGGTGACCGTCAGCGTTACCGTGTAGCTGCCGTCGCTGGCATAGCTGTGGCTGACCACTTCGCCGGAGGCACTGTTGCCGTCACCGAAGGTCCACTGGAAACTCTCGATGGTGCCGTCGGAATCGCTGCTGGCGCTGCCGTCGAAAGTGCAGTCGAGCTCGTCGCAGCTGTAGCTGAACTCAGCCGTCGGGGGCTCGTTGGGATCCGGCTCGGGATCCGGGTCGGTCCCACCACCGTTGTCACCACCAAGGTAGTCCAGCGCGGCCTGGGCCTGAACGAGGCCGTAGCCGAACTCGTTGTTGCGACCGGCCGTACCAAGATCCTCGGCCGAAGCGGCCAGGGCAGCACGAATCTCGGCCGGGCTGGCATCCGGGGCATAGCTCCAGACCAGTGCGGCGACCGCGGCTACGTGCGGCGAGGCCATCGAGGTGCCGTTCCAGGCGTCATATCCGCTGGCCGGCACGACTTCGACGGTGCTGACAAACGCGGAATTGCCCAGCTCGTTGCCAACCAGGTACTGACCGTCGGCCTGGCTGATGCTGACGGCGGGAACCGAGGAGCAGGAACCGTGCGGCGGGCCACTGCAATCGAGCTGACCACCGAAGTTGCCGGTCTCATTGTTGTAGATGACCGCGGCGACACCGCCGCCGGCCTCGACGTTGGAGACCTTGTCGCTGAACGAGATTTCACCTCGCTCACACAGCACGGTCTGGCCGCTCCAGTTCCCGGCCGAAGTACACAGTCCGCCGTCAACCAGATCGCCTTCGGCGGTGGTGCTGGCGGAACGGTCCATCGGGGTGGCCTGGTAGCTGTCGTTGCCCACACTGACCTCGGCGCCGGCAAACGGTGTGGTGCTCAGCACGGAGACGCCGGGGGCGGCCAGCTCGACCTGGTCGTTGCGTTGCGAGAAGCTGGCCAGTTCCTTGTTGGCGTCGATGGCAGCCACGGAAATCACGGCATCGTAGGAAGCCGGGTAGCTGTAGGAGGTGTTGCCGTCGTTGCCGGCGGCAGCGACCGAAAGAATGCCATTGTCATACAGTTCCTGGAAGGTCTGTTCGGCCGCGCTGCTGGCGCCGCCACCGCCGAGGCTCATGTTGATGACCGTGGCACCGGCATCGGCACACTCGTAGGCTGCGGCAATCAGGTCGGAGCTGTAGCTCCAGCCGCAGGAACCGCCCGACCAGTTGTCGTCACCGAAAACCTTGACGATGTGCAGACCGACGTTGCCCGAGGGCAGCACGCCAACCACTCCGCCACCGTTGGCCAGGGCCGAAATCGTGCCGGTCACGTGCGTGCCGTGCCCGCAGGGATCGATGAACGGATCGCCGCTGCCCGAGTCGTAGGTGGCGGTCACGTTGGACGATTGCAGGTCGGCGTGGTCGATGTAGTAGCCGGAATCGATCACGCAGATGTTCTGGTTGCCAGCGAACTCATCCGAGACCTGGTCGGCCTGGACCATTTCGATGCCGTAGGGCACGTCGTCGCCCAGGGGATAGAGCCGGCCGTCGGATTCGATGTTGACGATATTGGGATTGTTCTGCAGGCCGCTGAGTGCCTGCTCGGGGATGGTCACCGAGACGGCGTTGACGCTGCGCTCGGTCAGGTCGACGTTGATCTCGCCGCCCATGGCCTGGATGGCGGCCACTCCCTGGCCGGCGGCCCCGGGCGCGAACTGAATGATATAGCGATCATCGTCGGCGACAGCGGCACCGGCCAGCGCCAGGCCGACAGCACCGGCCAGCGCGGTCAGGCGCTTGCTTGCATACTTCATCAAAAAATCTCCTCGATTAGACTTGGGTTGGGAAGGTCCTGATCCCTCGACTCCCTTTCCCCCGCGTTCCCCACAGTGAAGCGAATCAGCCGACGCACGGGCGCAGCCCTGCCGCTTGAGACAGGAACCGCCTGCGTTCTCCGATGCCGGTTGATTGAAGGACAAGATCTATGACTTTTGGGTGTTGACATTTTCTGCGTGATTGATCTCACGCATCTATTCAGCATGGACATAAGCGGTCACTCATGTCAAGTCGATCTCCGATACAAGTCACCGTGGTAGACTCGAAAAAAACGGGTTCAGGCCCGCAGCCACGGGCATTTCGGGCCAAAGAAAAAATTCAGGGAGAAGCAGCAATGGCCAGCACTTATTTCACATTCGGGCTGTATTTCGTGGTTTTGCTCGGGCTGGGGATTCTTGCCTGGCAGCGCACGCAGGATCTGTCCGATTACATCCTTGGCGGACGCCGTCTGGGCAGCGGAGTCACCGCCCTGTCGGCCGGTGCCTCGGACATGAGCGGCTGGCTGCTGCTCGGCCTGCCGGGCGCGGCCTACCTCGGTGGCCTTGAGGCCGGATGGATCGCGCTGGGCCTGTTGATCGGCACCTGGCTGAACTGGCTGCTGGTCTCACAGCGGCTGCGCGTGGCCACGGAGACACTCGATAATTCACTGACTTTGCCGGATTATTTCGAACGGCGCTTCGCCGACACTTCCGGCCTGCTAAGAATCATTCCGGGAATCTTCATCTTCGTGTTTTTCGCGCTATACGTCAGTGCCGGGCTGGTCGCCGGCGGGCGTCTGTTCGAGACCGTATTCGACATGCCCTACATGTGGGCGGTCGGCACCGGAGCGGCCGCGATCATCATTTACACCTTCATGGGCGGTTATCTGGCGGTGAGCTGGACGGACGCGCTGCAGGCGCTGCTGATGCTGCTGGCGCTGGTGGCCGTGCCGATCATGGTCGTGGGCTTCGGCGATGTCGGGCTGGTCGAGTCGGTACGCGGGGCCAATCCCGAAATGCTCAACCCGTTCACCGATGCCGACGGCCAGGCGCTGGGCCTGCTGGCCATCATCTCGCTGATGGCCTGGGGCCTGGGCTATTTCGGCCAGCCGCATATCCTGGCGCGTTTCATGGGCATTCGCTCGGCGGGTCAGCTCACGCGTGCGCGCCGTATCGCGGTCAGCTGGGCGGCGATCTGCCTGGTTGCCGCCATCCTGGTCGGCATGGCCGGCATCGCTGGCCTGGCCGAACCGCTGGAGGGGGCGGATGCCGAAACCGTCTTCATCCGCCTGGTCGAGGTCCTGTTCCACCCGCTGGTGGCCGGTGTCTGCCTCGCCGCCATCCTGGCCGCGGTCATGTCCACGGCCGACTCGCAATTGCTGGTGGCCTCTTCGGTGGTCGCGGAAGACTTCTACAAGGGCATGCTGCGTCGCGACGCAAGCCAGTCCGAACTGGTCTGGATCGGGCGCGGATCGGTGATCGTTATCGCGCTGATCGCACTGTGGCTGGCTGCCGATCCCGACCGCATGGTGCTCGACCTGGTCGCCCACGCCTGGGCCGGCCTGGGCGCGGCCTTCGGCCCGGTCATCGTGATGTCGCTGTACTGGCGGTCCATGAGCCGTGCCGGCGCGGCCTTCGGCATGCTCGCCGGCGGCCTGACGGTCCTGATCTGGCACCCGCTGGAAGGTGGATTGTTCGACGTATACGAAATTCTTCCCGGGGCCATCCTGGCCGCGCTGGTGACCGCAGTGTTCAGCCGGCTGATGCCGGATGACCGCGCCGAAGAGCAATTCGTACGCATGCTCGATTAGGAACTCTTTCAAGACTTGTCATGCCGAGTGATGCTCGCCAACCGCTGATCTGGGATTTACCCCTGCGCCTGTTTCACTGGCTGCTGGTCATTTGCGTGGTTGGCGCGGTGATCACCGTCAAGCTCGGCGGTGGCTGGATGGCGTGGCACGAACGCTTCGGACTGGCCATCTTGGGGCTGCTGGTGTTTCGGCTGGTGTGGGGCGTGATTGGTTCTACCCACGCGCGCTTCAGCCGCTTTTTCCCCACACCGAGCCGCCTGCTGGCCTGGTGGCGGGGACTCTGGCAGCATCCGGGTCACACGCCGCTGGCCGCCCTGTCGGTACTGGCCATGTTGCTGGTGCTGACCTTTCAGGCCACGACGGGGCTTTTCGCCGACGACGACATCGCCTTTGGAGGCCCGCTGCGGCAAATGGTGGACAGCGCGACCAGCAGCCGCCTGACCGGCTGGCACATGCAGATGGAGTGGGTGATCTATGGCCTGGTGGCCCTGCACATCGCTGCCGTGGCCTTCTACAGCCTGGTGCTGAAAAAACCCCTGGTTCGACCCATGATCACTGGCCGCGCCGTAAATGACGCGGATGCCGAACCGGCCCGCGGCGGCGGCTGGATCGCGTTGCTCGTCGCGCTGGCCATCACCGCTACGGCCGTCTGGGTCGCCAGCGGCGGCTTGCTGCCACCGCCGCCGGAACCCACCCCGGATCTGGGCTGGTAAC
>SKXY01000136.1 GCA_007128175.1 Wenzhouxiangella sp.
GCGGCACCGCCCTCGACAAAGGCTTCCAGTCCGCCACCGGCAAAGGTCGAGTACAGATCCTCCCACTCGCCGAGCGTGGCGAAACCGGCCGTGCAGGCGATGATGGCGGCCAGCGCCAGGCAACCCTCGCCGACGGCGCCGAAATAGCCGACGAAACGGGCGTCGGTCTCGCGGTCGAGCTGCTTGGAGGTGGTGCCCGATGCTACAAGCCCGTGAAATCCGGAGATGGCGCCGCAGGCGATGGTCACGAACAGCATCGGGATCAACGGCGGCACGCCATCGGGCAGGTTCTGGTTGAAGGCCGGTGCGACCACGGCCGGGTTGGCGATCAGCACCGCAGCGAAGACCAGCCCCAGACCGATAAACAGCTGCAGGCCGTTGATGTAGTCGCGTGGCTGCAGCAGCACCCAGACCGGCAACAGCGAGGCAATCGCGGCGTAGGTGAACAAAATGACGATCCACTGCGCATTCGAGCCGAGCCCGCCGACGTTGTCGGGCAGGGCGACGGGCACGTACTGGCCGAGCCAGATGGCGGCATAGAGGGCGACGACGCCGAAGATCGACAGCCAAACCAGGCCGATGGCGCGCCGGCGGATGAGCTGGCCCAGGATCAGGGCCACGACAATCGCCGACCAGGCCGGTAACACGCTTTCGGGAAAGCCGACGAACAACCGCGCGATGACGACGGCGAACACCGCGTTAACCATCAACAGCAGCAAAAAAATCACGATCATGAACAGGGTGCGGGCCTGCGGCCCCACCAGGGTGCCGGTCAGACTGCCGATGGACTGGGCGCGGTGGCGGACACTGGCCCAGATTGCGCCCAGGTCGTGCACGCCGGCGATGAAAATGGTGCCGAGGATGACCCAGATGAAGGCCGGCCCCCAGCCCCAGATGACGGCGATGGCCGGCCCGACGATCGGCGCGGCGCCGGCCACCGAGGTGAAATGGTGCCCCCACAGCACGAAGCGGTTGGTCGGGACGTAATCGATGTCGTCGCGCTGCTCATGCGCCGGCGTGCGGAAGTCGGGATCGAGACGATAGATCCGGGTGACGATAAACCGGGAATACAGCAAGTAACCAAGCACGAATGCACCTAGCCCGATCAGAAGCAGGCCGATGGCGCTCATGGTTTCCGGGGCTTCGTTTGCATGTGGGAAGCATTGTGGATTGGGGGAGTTGTGTCAAATGGTGCAAAGGCTCAAGGCTCAAGGCGGACCGCCGCCGGTGATCCTTGTCCCCTTGTTCCTTGCGCCTAGCTCCTTTCACCTTTTCCCCGCTTTCCCGCCCCAAAACCGGTAAAATCGCGCGATTGCTCATGCGACTGATCAGATACTTCAATCCGGAGAACGATGACCCGCCGGAGTGTTCGGTGGCCGTCGGCAACTTCGATGGACTGCACCGCGGCCACCAGGCGCTGCTCGGTGCCGCGTGCGCCGGGGGGCGCGAGCTGGCTTCGGCGATGATGTGTTTCGAGCCGTTGCCGGCCACTTTCTTCAGGCCCGAGGCGCCGGTGCCAAGGCTGTTGAATCTGCGTGACCGGATCGACCTGGTGCGCAACTTTGATCTCGACCTGATGTTCATGCTGCGGTTCGACGGGCATTTCGCCCGGCAAAGTCCGGAACGCTTCGTGCGCGATGTGCTGGTGCGCGGTGCGCGTGCGAAGCGCGTGGTGGTCGGACACGACTTCCGCTTCGGCTCGCGTGCGGCCGGAGACGTGACGATGCTGAAGAAGCTGGCGCGGCGCTACGAATTCGAAGTGGTGTGCGTCGATGCCGTCGTAGAAGACGACGAGCGCATTTCCTCTTCTCGCATACGCAGTGCGCTTGCCGAGGGAGATCTGGATGCGGCCGCTTGCCTGATGGGGCGCCCGTACGCCATCTCCGGCCGCGTGTTGCGTGGCAACGAGCTGGGCCGGCAGCTTGGCTTCGCGACGGTCAATCTGCGTCCTCCGGTTCCGGCATCGCTGCACGGCGTGTTTGCGGTGTGGGTCAGCGGCGCCGGGCTGGATCGACATCCGGGCGTGGCCAGCATTGGCCTGCGGCCGACGGTGGGCGGTCGCGACTGGCTGCTCGAGGCTCACCTGTTCGATTACGATGGCAACCTGTATGGTCGTCATCTGAGCGTGGAATTCGTCAAGTTCATTCGCGCCGAGCGCAAGTTCGAGGACGTGGACACGATGAAGCTTCAAATGATCAAGGACGCCGAGAAGGCGAGGGAGGCCCTGGGTCCGGCTCAGGCCTGAGTCTGGATACAGGGCACGGAAAACCAGGCACCAGCGACAAGACAGTTATCGAAATCATGGATTACAAAGACACGATCAATCTGCCGAAGACGGGTTTCCCGATGAAGGCTTCGCTGGCCAATCGCGAGCCGGAGATGCTCAAGCTCTGGTACGAAATGGATCTGTATGGACGGATTCAGGAGGCGACCTCCGACAGGCCGACCTTCGTGCTGCACGATGGTCCCCCGTATGCCAATGGCGACATCCATATCGGGCATGCGGTCAACAAGATCCTCAAGGACATCGTCGTGCGCTCGGCGTTGATGGCCGGCTATCGCTCCCCTTACATCCCGGGTTGGGACTGCCATGGCTTGCCGATCGAGCTGCAGGTGGAAAAGAAAGTCGGCAAGGTTGGACAGAAGGTCGATGCGGCCACGTTCCGGCAGAAGTGCCGCGAGTATGCCGACCGCCAGATCGACAACCAGCGCGAGGATTTCAAGCGCCTGGGCGGGCTGGGCGACTGGGCCCGGCCCTATGCCACGCGCGACTTCTCCTACGAGGCCAACATGCTGCGTGCGCTGGCGAAAATCGTCGAGCGCGGTCATCTCAAGCGCGGCGTCAAGCCGGTGCACTGGTGCTTCGATTGCGGCTCGGCGCTGGCCGAAGCCGAGATCGAGTACCAGGACAAGACCTCGATTGCCGTGGACGTGCTGTTTCCGGCGGCCGATCCGGCCGCACTGGCGCGGGTGTTCGGGCAGGAGTCCCTGTCGGCCGAGGCCGGCATCGTCATCTGGACTACCACGCCGTGGACCATTCCCGCCAACCAGGCGGTCTGTCTGAATGCCGAACTGGAGTACGACCTGGTCCGCGGTCAGCGCGAGGGCGTGATGCGGGAACTGGTGGTCGCCAGTGATCTGCGAGAGACGGTTTGCGAGCGCATAGGCCTGGAAAATGTCGAGGTCGTTGCTACGGTGCGGGGCGAGACGCTCGAGCACCTGAAACTCCGGCACCCGTTCAACGACTACCAGGTACCGGTGATCCTCGGCGATCATGTCACGACAGACGCCGGTACCGGTGCGGTGCACACCGCACCCGGCCACGGTCAGGAAGACTTCGACATCGGCCTGGTCTACGACTTGCCGGTGGTCAACCCCATCGACGGTCGCGGCATTTTCGTCGAAGACACGCCGGTGGTTGGTGGCGAGCATGTCTGGAAGGCCAACGCTCGGCTCGTCGAGCACATGAAAGTCAACGGCACGTTGCTGGCGGCCGAGGACTTCGGCCACAGTTATCCGCACTGCTGGCGCCACAAGACGCCGACCGCGTTTCGCACCACGCCGCAGTGGTTCATCGCCATGGA
>SKXY01000348.1 GCA_007128175.1 Wenzhouxiangella sp.
ACGTGATTGGTCACAGATTCATGTCATCGACCATGCCGACTCAATGCACGAAGTGTCTCAGTCACTCTTCGAATCCTGCCGCCGCTCCAGATGCTCGCGCAGTCGTGCCAGGCTGTCTTGATCCCAGCCTTCCGGCTCGATCAGCGCATGCCAGGCATCCAGGTAATCGCCGACGGCGTACTCGTGACCGTAGCCGCGCGGTGAGCGTCCCGCGCCCATGTCGGCGGCCAGTTGCAGCATGGTCACCACCGGGAACCAGCGCAGATCGTCGGACACATCCGGCCCGCGCGGCTCGCGCATCCAGTCGGGCTCGCGGAAGAACGAATCGGGCGAAAAGAAAGTAATCGGATCGCTGGCGTACTGCAGGAAACCGATGCGGAAACTTCCCCAGTCGGCCCGTCCATTGTCCAGCCCGCCATGCTGGTTGGCAAAACGAATGACCGAGTCGTCGCGGAAGCGAGGCAGCCATTCGGGTGAATCGGGATGACGCTGATCGGTGGCGCTGCGCCAGGTTGCCGCGCGAAACGGCGGCCCGCTCCATAGTGCGCCGTCGAAGGGATCGTCAATGATGTCGTAGAAGTCGAAGGAGTGGTCCGAATTCATCGCTCCCAGGCTCAGACCGAACAGGAACAGCCTTGGCCGCTCGTCGGGCGGCAATCCGGTCCAGTGGCCATAGACAGCCTGGAACAAGGCTTGCGCGTTCTCCACGCCGTAAGCGCCCTCCGACACCAGCGCCAGCGGGCTGGGCAGGTAGGAATACTGCATGGCCACGCTGGCGATATCGCCGCGCATCAAGAACTCCACCGGCTCCATCGCCGCCGGATCGACCCAGCCGGTGCCGGTGGGCGTGACCAGCACCAGCATCTCGCGCTCGAAGCCGCCGACGCGAATCAACTCCTCAAGCGCCAGCGCGGCCCGCTCCTCGGTCTCTTCGGCGGCGTTGAGCCCGGCATAAACGCGAATGGGCTGGCGTGCCGCGCCGCCGGCAACCGAGGCGATATCGGCCCGACCCGGAATCTGACCCAGGAAACGCCGCCCCTGGCGCCCCATGCTTTCCCAGTCCAGCAGCGAATCGGGGCCGCCGGTAGCCATGGGTTCGGTCGGCGCCGGCAGTTCCGGCTCGATCAGCGCATCGAGTTGCTGGTGCGACAGATCGGCACTACGAAGGAAGAACGAAAACAGCACGCCGTCGAACACCGCCCAGAACAGCCAGAACGCCAGCAGCAGGCCGACCACGTTGGACACGTGCACCGGCACCACCCGCTCGAGCTTGCGTGAGAGAAACCGGAACAGCATGGCAAACAGCTTGCCCACCACCCAGGCGACAAGAAACACCACCATCGCCACCAGGCCGATGACCACCACCCGGAACGCAGCCAGTTCCTCCATGCCCATCTGCGCACGAACCGAGTTCTGCCAGCGACCGGCCTGCCACAGGAAACTGACCACCAGCAGGGTGCAGAACACGCCGGCGACGATCTTCAACACGAATCGCGCCCGAGGCGGCGCAACCGGCAAGTATAAATAGCGCCATAACCACACCAGGAACACCCCGATCAGGTAGCCGGCCGCCATGCCCAGCCCGGAAATCACACCCTGGATCAGGTCGTCTCTCGGCAGCAGGCTGGGCGTCAATGAAAGGGCGAAGAACAGGCTGCCGAACAGCAGCCCGATAGTCGAAAAATATCCCTGGAAGCGCCAGCGCTTCGAAGGGTCGCTGTGCGAATTCATGCCCCGAGTATAGTGCAACGTGACTTATGGCCCGTTGGCCATCTCTGGCGGTACATGCATAATCCCGCCATGGCCTCACGGGAACGGGACGAATGACGGCACCGGCCATTGAAGCAAGAGGACTGGTCAAACGTTTCGGCGAAACACTGGCAGTCGATAACGTGGACCTGGTTGTGCCCGCCGGCCGGGTTCTCGGCCTGCTCGGCCCCAACGGAGCGGGCAAAACCACGACTGTCCGGATGCTGGCCACGTTGACCGAACCCGATGCCGGACAGGCGCGAGTGGGCGGCTACGACATCGTCACCCAGGCCCACGAGGTTCGTCGCCTGATCGGCCTGACCGGGCAGTTCGCCTCGGTCGATCAGCGTCTGACCGGTTCGGAAAACCTGGTGCTGATCGGCCGGCTGCTGGGCCAGACGCGTCGCTCGGCCAGGCAACGGGCCGGCGAGTTGCTTGAACGCTTCGAGCTGACCGATGCCGCCGACCGTCCGGTGCAGGGCTATTCCGGCGGCATGCGCCGGCGGCTGGACCTGGCCGCCAGCCTGGTCGGCGACCCGCGCATCCTGTTTCTCGACGAACCCACCACCGGCCTGGACCCGCGTGCCCGGCGCCAGCTCTGGCAACTGATCGGCGAGCGAGTCAGCAAGGGCACCACCGTATTGCTGACCACCCAGTACCTGGAAGAAGCCGACGCCCTGGCCGAAGACATCCTGGTGATCGATCACGGCCGGGTTATCGCCGGCGGCAGCCCCGAAGAACTCAAGCAACGCATCGGCGCGCGCACGCTGGAGTTGCGACCGGGCAACCGCGCCGATCTCGCCGCCATTGCCCGCATCATGGCCGAGCTGACCGGCAACGAGCCGGAACAGCAAGGCGGACGATTGAGCGTGCCGGCCACCGATACCGGGGTCTTGCCTGCGCTGGTGCGGCAACTCGACGAGATGAACATCGCTGTTGCCGAGCTGCAGCTTCGCTCGGCCACGCTCGACGAAGTCTTCCTGGCCCTGACCGGACACCCCGCCGAATCCCGGGACGAAACGGACGAGCAGGAAGAATCGCCATGACGCCTTCAAACGGACCCGGCCTGATTCGCGGCATCGAGCAGACCTTCAGCCTGGCCTGGCGGGCCATCGTGCAGCTCAGACGCAATCCCTGGGAACTGGGCGACTACAGCTTCCAGCCCATCCTCTTCCTGCTGCTGTTCGTCTATATTTTCGGCGGTGCCATTGCCGGCTCGATCGCCGATGCGCTCACCTACATGCTGCCGGGCATCGTGGTGATGAACATGATGTTCGTCACCGTCTATGTCGGTCACGGGCTCAACACCGATCTGACCGGCGGCTACTTCGACCGCCTGCGTGCCCTGCCCGTGGCGCGCTGGGCACCGCTGGCCGGGCGCATCCTCGCCGACCTCGTCAAGCAGGGCTGGTCCATCATGCTGCTCATGGGTCTGGGCTGGCTGATGGGCTTTCGCATGGACAACCCGATCTGGTGCCTGGCCGGAATGGTGATACTGGTGCTGATCTTCGCGCTGGCCTTTTCATGGGTTTCGGTGCTGGTCGGCGTGGTCTCGCGCGATCCCGAACACGTGCAGCTGTTCGGGTTTACCGCACTGTTCCCAATCACCTTCGTCAGCAACGTGTTCGTGCCGGTCGAAACCCTGCCGCCCTGGCTGCAGGGCGTGGTCATGGCCAACCCCGTATCGGTGCTGACCGACGCCTGCCGCGGCCTGCTGCTGGGCGGGCCCTGGCTGGGCCAGGCCCTGATCACGCTGGTCTGGGCGGTGGCCCTCATCGCCGTCTTCGCCCCATTGTCGCTGTGGGCGCTGCGGCGACGCC
>SKXY01000196.1 GCA_007128175.1 Wenzhouxiangella sp.
CATAACCATCCACCCTCCGAATGTTACCGGCGTTTTACATATGGGCCACATGCACAATAACACCATACAGGATGTGCTGGTGCGCCGTGCCCGCATGTCGGGTTTCAACACTTTATGGCTGCCTGGCACCGATCATGCCTCGATCGCTACCGAAGCAAAAGTGGTGAACAAGCTCCAAAGCGAAGGGATCGACAAGAAGAGCCTGAGCCGGGAAGACTTTTTGAACCATGCCTGGGAATGGAAAGAAAAACACGGCGGCATCATCCTCGAACAGCTCAAAAAACTGGGCGCATCGTGCGATTGGGAAAGAACCCGCTTTACGATGGACGAAATCCTGAGCGACTCGGTGATCCGTGTCTTCATCGACTTATACGAAAAAGGTCTTATCTACCGCGGTGTGCGCATGGTGAACTGGGATCCGAAGGCACTCACTGCCCTTTCTGACGAGGAAGTGGTGCACAAAGAGGTGCAGTCGAAGTTTTACTACGTCCGTTATTTTATTGAAGACAGTGATGATTTCATCACCATAGCAACCACGCGCCCGGAAACCATCCTGGGCGACACGGCCATCTGCATTCACCCGGACGATGAGCGCTACAGGCACTTCATCGGCAAGAAAGCACTCGTGCCACTGGTAAACCGGCCCGTGCCCTTCATACTCGACGAATACGTTGACAGGGAGTTTGGTACCGGCGCACTCAAGGTAACACCGGCACACGACATCAACGACTACAACCTGGGCATGAAGCACAACCTGCCTTCCATCGACATTTTCAACGACAACGGCACGCTCAGCGAAGCAGCGGAGCTGTATATCGGCGAAGACAGGTTTGTGGTGAGGGAAAAGATCACGAAGGAACTCGAAGAGAAGGGCCACTTGATAAAGGTGGAAGAGATCACCAACAGCATTGGTTATTCGGAGCGCACCGACGAAGTGATCGAACCCAAGTTGTCGTTGCAATGGTTCCTGAAGATGGATGAGATGGCAAAGCCCGCACTCGACGTGGTTCTGGATGACACCATCAGGTTTCACCCGCCAAAGTTCAAGAACATTTACAAGCACTGGATGGAAAACGTGCGCGACTGGTGCATCAGCAGGCAGCTGTGGTGGGGGCATCGCATCCCGGCCTATTATTTGCCCGACGGGCGGTTCATTGTGGCCGAAAGCCGTGAAGCTGCACTCATCATGGCCCGCGAGAAGTACGACGCATTACTGAAAGATGAAGACCTCAGTCAGGACGAAGACGTGCTCGACACCTGGTTTTCATCCTGGTTGTGGCCCATTTCGGTGTTCGATGGCATCAACAAGCCCGACAACAAGGAGATACGCTACTATTATCCAACCAACGACCTGGTGACTGCCCCCGAGATCCTGTTCTTCTGGGTGGCACGCATGATCATGGCCGGGCTGGAATTCAGGAACGAAATACCTTTTAAGAATGTGTACCTTCACGGCATTGTGCGTGACAAGCAAGGCCGCAAAATGTCGAAATCGCTTGGCAACTCGCCCGATCCATTGGCGTTGATGGACAATTACGGCGCTGATGGTGTAAGGGTAGGCATGTTGTTGTGCTCCCCGGCTGGGAATGACCTTTTGTTCGACGAAAGCCTCTGTGAACAAGGAAGGAACTTCTGTAACAAGATATGGAATGCCTTCCGCTTGACACAAGGGTGGGAAGTTGCTGAAAACATCAGCCAGACGAATGAAGCTGCAACAGCCATCCAATGGTTTGAGTCGAACCTCGACAAAGCTATTGAAACCCTCGAAGACCATTTCAATAAATTCCGCATTGCCGACGCCCTGATGACGGTTTACAAGCTTATTTGGGATGATTTCTGCTCATGGTACCTTGAAATGGTGAAGCCGGCTTATCAAAAACCCATCGACAAGGCTACATACCTGGCCACCATGGGATTCATGGATAAATTGATGCGCCTGCTGCATCCCTTCATGCCCTTCATCTCAGAAGAAATATACCAGGCAATCCGCGACGACAACGATGCAGAGAGCATCACCATTGCCGATATGCCCAAAGCCAAAGCATACGACGAACGGTTGGATGAGCAGTTTGACTTCGCCCGCAAGGTGATCATGGCCATCCGCAACCTGCGCCAGGAAAAAAACATCCCTCCAAAAGAAAGCATCGAACTGTTCATCAAAAAGAACAATGATGAAGCACCCGACCCAACATTCGACGGCATCGTAAAAAAGCTGTGCAACATTAAACATCTCGGCTATGTGCAGGAAAAGCCCGAAGGTACGGCATCAATAATAGTGAAGTCAACCGAGTTGCACGTACCCATCGACCAGCATCTCGATATAGAAGCAGAAATTGAGTCCCTTGAAGCTGAACACAAATACCAGTCGGGCTTCTTGCAAAGCATTGAGAAAAAGCTGTCGAACGAAAAATTTGTGTCAAATGCCCCGGAAAACGTCGTAAATCGCGAAAAAAAGAAACGCGACGACGCCTTAGCCAGGCTAAAGGTCATCGAAGAGCAGTTGAAAAGGCTAAAAGGCTGATTAGTACTGTTTGATCATGCGAATCGTTTCGCGATGTCTTTCTGTGGTGGCTACCAGGAAATACATGCCTGCCTGCATCTTTCGGTAAGCGGTTGAGAAGTCCATTGTATGCTGACCAGCTCCGAGCACACCATCATATATTACTGCAAGTAACCGGCCGTGGATATCATAGACAGCAAGTTGAACATGCTGTAATTCATTCATATTCAGCCAAATTACGGAGTGTTCCTGCAACGGGTTGGGGTAAACCCTTGACTCCCATGCAAGGGCTTCGGGGTCAATGATGGTGGTTGGTAAAACACCGGTACCCTGCATGATGAACAAATACTCGGGCAGGTTACCCGCATTGCTCGCAAACAACACTTCTTCAATAAAAAAAGCTTCTGAAGGGGGCATGAAAACCACACGGAGGTTTATGTCTTCATCGGGTTCCAATGTCAGCGGCCATGTCACTCCATCAGCATAAATGCTGAATACATCGCCCGCGCCCACATCAGGCATTTGCAGGGTAAGAGATAAGTTTCCTGTGTTTGTTACCCTGAGTGTTTTTTCACTTACGGCATCCAGCTCAACTTCACCAAAATCAATAATATCAGTTGAAAGATGAATGATCGCGGCCTCCAATACGCCAACACCCGATAAGGCAAGCATGACTACAGACTGATCCGGGTCGTTGCTTTCTACAATAAGATTGGCAGTATATTCCTGCTCTTCTGCAGGTTTGAAATATATGTAAATGATCGCCTCCTCACCCGGATCAATCTCAAATACATCTTTTACGGGTTCATCAAGGTAAAAAACATCATCACCGTCGATGGCCATGGCCGAAACCTCGAGGATGTCATTACCGGTGTTACGAATCCTTAGCTCACGGTCATGCACATTGCCAGTTACTCCCTGGCCAAATGCCAGCTCACCAGGGAAGAAAGTGATAGCCGGTTCCAAGTCTTCCGGGATGAAATGGGCAACTACCTCTGCATCATCAGACAGCGTGTAAACGATGTGCTCCTCCCCGAAGATATCTCCGTTGATCTCCCAGTGGTCA
>SKXY01000041.1 GCA_007128175.1 Wenzhouxiangella sp.
CGCAGTGCGATTTCTACACCGATTTCACCAAAACCGAGGATGCTAACCGTTTTCGCAAATAAACCGCCAATATCTTCTCTCTCGGACCAATTGTAGGCAAAGGTATCCTCGTCTGACTTCTGGGGTTCTCCCCATTCAGGACTGGCATCTTCTGCAATTTTGACAACTTCCCGTGTGCGTTTAATCAAAGCCAGTGTATACAGGATCATGTGTTCTGCGACCAATTGACAGCCTGCGATGGGCAAGCAGCACACAGGTATATCTAGCTTTTTAGCAGCATCCAGATCAATGTCCCAGGTCTGACGTCCCAAGCGCTGTACCAACTTCAACTGGGTGCATGCTTCTAACATTTCAGCGTCAATAACGCCAGCCCGTTCACTGATTAAGAAGTCTATCTCGGGCAATAGTGAAAAGAGCTCTTCTTGCGATGGGTCTCGCCGCATGATCACATTAAAATCAGGCGGTGCTGCTTTGAGAGCTTCTTCTTGATGCCATTTCCCACGTTGAGTCAGGAAAAGAACCTGCTGTTTTTCTGCCATTTTAAGGGGTCTTATCCTTTCAGGAGGGTTCCCAGTCCGCAAAAGCATCCACGACAGGGCGAATATCATCCATCATTGGGTATAAAATGGGGCAAGTTACGCCCGCTTCAATATATTCCTTGACCTTCGCCCGGCACTCATCAGACGTGCCAACAGCCATCAGGTTACGCACCACCTCATCTGGAATGACTGCACTGGCGCGAATATAGTCTTCTTCAGTTGCCGGCCAGGACATAATGGCTTGAACCTTTTCTAATAAATCTTCGCTTACATTGGATGCCTTCATGATGTGGGGTTCTGTCGCCAGGTAATACGCTACCAATTTCTTGCCTTCAGCCATCGCGGCATCGGGATCTTTGTCAGAAAGGCAGCAAACCAGCAGCTCAGGTCGGTCAACATCATCAAGCGTTTTTCCAGCCTTTTTGGCGCCGCGTTCGACCAGTTCAACAGCCCTGCGAATATAATCAACCGATACCACATAGTTTAACACCACGCCGTCACATATTTCACCCGACATTTCCAGCATCTTATCACCTGTGGCACCTATATAAATCGGGATATCTCTTGGTGAAGTATCTCCAAAGGCAACATCCAGGCGAACACGGTCTAAATTAATAAACTTTCCGCTGTAGGTCACTTCTTCCATGGTAAACAACTGGCGAATGGCCTCGACATGCTCTCGCATGGCTGTCAATGGTTTGACCCGTTCAACACCAACCCGGCTAGCAATCGGCTCCCACCAGGCACCCAGACCCAGCATCACCCGGCTGCGATCATCAACTTTTCCGCCCAGCTCCCACATCGTGCTCCAAGATGCAGCAATCACAGCTGGGTTACGCGTCCAGATCGGTAAAACACCCGAACCAATCCGCAGCCGTTTGGTCTTGGTCAACAGCGCACTCATCATAACAACACAATCCCTTGCCAAACGGGTATCGGCCTGCCAGATTTCACTGAAGCCCCGTTCTTCAGCATATTGTGCGATTTCTAATTCATACTGGATATCATGTTTATCCTGTAAATAAAGTGCCATTCTTTGAGACATGTCTGTTACTCCTTAATATAGGGTTGTAAATTAACGCTGGGATAAGTGACCCGCTTGCCGTACGGGCGACGTTCTGGTTTATAGGTTGCGTCGATACCCATCTTCGTTTGAACACCTCGTGAGTCGGCGGTTGGGTCCATTTCATGACCCTGTGCTCCTCCCACGGTAAAGGTATCCAGCTCCCAGTCCACTCGGTTGGTGAGCGCCCAGAGCACATCGGCGGTATCGTAAATATTGACATCGGGATCAACCACAATCACCTTGGCAATGTTGACATGCGCCGTGAAAGCTGCCATAGCTACATTTTTAGGCTCCCCGGGATTGCTCTTGTCCAGCTGCACCACAGCCAAAAAACCATTTCCACAAGGAGGAATGTGTAAGCCGGTTACGTTTTTACTCACATGGCGCACAAACCTCAATAATAATGGCTCACGGGGCAGCACATTCCCCAAGTAAATGTGTTCATCCCATCCCGGGATGATCGTTTGATAAATCGGATCATTACGATAACAAATCGCCGTAACCTCAAATACAGGCGAATCCCACAGTTCACCGTAATACCCATGAAACTCTGCCAGGGGTCCCTCAGGTTGCCGTTGATGTGGTGGCAGATAACCTTCAATCACAATTTCAGCATCGTACGGAATATTCACATCGGCCACTACGCCAGGGCAAACCTTGACCGGTTGACCTCTTAATGCACCCACAATCGCCAGCTCATCGTCATCATAACGAGCAGCCGCAGCAATCATAATTGCAGGGTCCAAACCAATCGCAATCGCCATTGGCAGGGGTTCATCTTTCGCCTGCTGGTGTTTGTAAAACTGCATCACATGGCGCCATTCATTGACGTTGAACCCAAATGTCCTCGGCCCAAGAATTTGCATGCGATTATATGACAGGTTGCCACGCCCACTTACTGGGTCTTTCGCAATCGCAACACCGCCGGTAATAAACGGGCCGCCATCATTTTCAGCATGAATCGGGATTGGCAACTGATCAATATCGATCTCATCACCGCTGATAACATTTTGCCGCCATGGGGGTTCATCATCAACTTTTTGTGGGGATATGCCATTTTCAAGTGCCAGGGCATAGCCCATTCGTTCTGGCACCCCTTCTGGCTCACATTCCAAAGCTGTTGCTGCACTGGCTGGTCCAACCACAGCATTGGTAAAAATCGGCCAATTATAAGTTTTCTTATCCAGGGTGTGCTTCTGGAATAAAACCGGATTACCGCCCTGCCGAGCAAGGGTCGCGGCCACATTAGCCAGTTCGTGCTTAAGGCTGACTTCTCGTGAAACCTCTTTCAATTGGCCTGTTTCACGCAAAACCGAAAGATGACTGCGCAGATTGTGAATACGGTTCATGACATTGCCTTTCTATCGTATTGGGTAACGCCCCACATTGCGGGCAGTTTCAAGCATGGCTAAATAGTATTCCGGTTTAACACCCGGATGAACGGAATTGCTGGTGGAGAGTAAAAAACCGCCCCCCTTAGCAGCAGATTGGATCACCTGAACAGTAGCTTCACGTACCGCTTCGATCGGTCCATCAACCAGCACCGTGGAGCAGTCCACATTGCCGATCAATGTCAATCGATCACCGTATTGCTGCTTAATCCCTGCGATATCCATACCAGCCTTCGGTTCAATTGCCTGGAAGCCATCCACCCCTGCTGCAATCATATCCTCCAGGAGTGCGTTAACATTTCCGTCGGTGTGTTTGACATATACCCCGCCATAACGATGGCAGAGGTCCGTGATTTGTTTTAACCTGGGGAAGACGAACTTTCGAAAATGACGTGGTGAGAATATGGGTCCAGCACCCGAGGCCCAATCATAACCACCGTGTAAGCCATCCACACCCCGCTGCAACATCGCTTCACCCAACACCAATGCGTGCTTAAGGCGGGCATCCAGGTAACGTTCAATTAAGCTGGGTGCTTCAACCA
>SKXY01000353.1 GCA_007128175.1 Wenzhouxiangella sp.
CGCCCTCTTCCACGCCGATCTCGCGCAAGGCCCGGGCGATCCGCGCCACCTCGGCATGCAGCTCGGCGTAGCTGATCTCGCGACGCATGCCCGACTCGCCGGCAAACACCAGCGCGGTGCGCTCATCGCGGTACTTGAGCAGGTTCTCGGCAAAGTTCAGCCGCGCCTCGGGAAACCATTTCGTACCCGGCATGGCCGGCCAGTTTTCCGTGACCTGTTTGCCGCGCGTTTCGGCGACCACGTCGCCGAACTCCCAAACCGCCTTCCAGAACGCTTCCGGGTGGTCGATCGACCACTGATACAGCGTGTCCCAGTCACGTACATCCGGATCGAGTTGCCCGGCAATCAACTGGATGAAACGGCTCATGTTGGCGTTGGCACGGCGCTCGGCCGAAGGCGTCCAAAGCGGTTCGGTCATGGTGTTTGTCGGGGTTGTTGGAAGACCGGCACAAGGGTACCCAATTTCCGCCGCATGCGTCACCTGTACCAAGGGACAAGCAATGAATTGGTTGGCTGGTCCGATATGATGTCGTCCCGGAAATCGCGCAGTGATTGTCCGGGACCTCGCACGCAGATGCTCAGCACGGTCGCCGTGCAGATCTTCAAGGTGCGAGGTCCCGGCTCTCCGCTTACGCTCCGGCCGGGACGACGGAGAAAAATGGCGGCCGGTACCACGGGGTATGGAGTTCGTAGGCCGGGGTAGCGCAGGCCGGAGGGCGGGTGCGGTTTGCCGAAGGCAAAAAGCACCCGTCCGCAAGCTGCCCGCGCGTATCCCCAGCGTGACGACTGAGGCCAATGGCCGAAGCGCATCGGGACACCCCCAATCAACCGCCACCGCTCCGCGGCGAAAGCTGTTGGAATCGGTCAACGAAGATATCGTCTTCGGGTTCCAGCCGGAAATCGATGTCGTCGGCAAAACCGCTGGCCGGCACGGTGATCGGATCACCGGAGAGGGGGTCGCAGGTGCCGCCGCACGGCTGATCACCGAAGGTGACGTCGGTCAGGCCCACGATGTTGGCGGTATGCGCGAAGTACTCTCCGGCCGGCAGACCGTCGATCGTATAGCGCCCCAGTGAATCGGTCGCCGCAGTGCCGGCCAGGAAGCCGTCCTGATCGTAGACCCGCACGACCGTCTGCACCAGGTCTTCGTCATCCGGTCCGCTGACCCGGCCTCGCAAACCCGCGCCCTTCTCGAGCGCAAAGTCGATGCCGGATGCGCCGTTCTCTTCCACGCTGATGACGGTGCCGGCGGTCACGTCGCAGTCGAGCAGGCAGAAGCCGCCGTCGTAGAGCGCATTGATGTAATTGTTGCCGACACCGCGCCGATTGCCGCTTGCGGTAGCCGCAAAATAATCGCCCGCCGGCAGACCGCTGCGGCTCTCGTATTCCCCCAGACCGTCGGTCACGGCGCTGCCGACCACCTTGCCACCGGCATCCCGGAAGAATACCTCCACGCTAGCCAGCGGCGCGCCGGTGGCTGCATCCACCACCTGCCCGGATATCGTTGACCCCCGATCCAGTTCGACGTTGATACCGCTGACACCGCGAGCATGCACGGTCAGCGCACCGCCATCGAGCACGATCGGCGTTCCCAGGCCGGGAATGTCACAGGCGCCGCCCGAGCATGGGACGCCGTCATAGAGTTCGTCGATCAACCCCAGGTTGTTCTCGATCAGCAGATAGTAAGTGCCGTCGGCCAGTCCGTCGAACAACCACAAACCGTCGGCCACGGGCGTGTCTTGCAACTCCGCACCCGTATCATCGAGCAGCACCGCAGTGCCGTCGGGCAAGGGGTTGCCGAAAGTATCGGTCGCCGAGCCGGAAATGCTGCTGCCGGCGTCGAGCGAGAAGTCGATACCGCCGACGGTCGCGCCCGACACCTCTACCTGCGATCCGCTGTTCAGCGCACAAGGCGTTGGCGAACAGGCATCGCCCTGGTAAACCCGGTCGACCAGGCCGCTGACGTTGGCCGTGCGCAGGCGATAGTTGCCAGCGACCAGGCCGCTGATTGCGTACTGTCCGGACGAATTGGTGACCGCGGAACCGGCCACGAAGCCAGCGTTGTCAAATGCCACAACCTCGACACCCGTCGCCGTGCTGCCACCGCTGTTGACCGTGCCCGAGATGCCGCCGCCGACGGTCAGATCGAAGTTGATGGAGCCTACCGGTGCCCCGCCGGAAATGGTGACGGCATCACCGTTGAGAATGTCGCAGAAGCCACTGCATGCAATGCCGTCCCACAGCTCGGAGACATGACCCGGGACGTTGCGGACCCGCACGAAGAAATCACCGTCGGGCAAATCGTCGATCTCGTAGTTGCCGGAGGCATTGCTCGGCCGCTGGGCCACCGGCACCCCGTCCTCGTTGTAAACCTGGGCTTGCGCACCGACAGCCGGCGTCCCGCTGGCCAGGACATTGCCGCTGATCGACGCACCCGGGGCCAGATCCATGTTGTTGCCGGTGGAAGAACCGCCGGCTGCCACGGTAATCACGTCGCCGTTGAGACCGTTGCAGGCACTCGGGCACGGCGTACCTCCAAGCGTCTGGTCGACGTAGGCGGGCGTTTCGCGGGTCACCAGGTGGTAGTCGCCGGCGGCCAGGCCACCGAAGTCGAAGCTGCCACCGCTGCCGGTGGTCACTTCGAATGCCGTCACAGCGCGATCGTCGAGCAGTTGCACCCGAACGCCGGACAAGGTGTTGGATGGGTCCAGCCGATCATGCACTTCACCACTGATGGTCGCACCTGCGGCGAGGTCCAGATCGATATCGGAAACGCTCTCGCCCGGGTCGAGCACGATCGGATCCCCCTGCCGGACGCGGCAGGCATCGCCGACACAGGGTCGGTCGGCATAAAGCGTATCGGCATGGCCGAAGGCGTTGCGGGTGCGCAGGTAGAACTCGCCGGCGGCGAGGCTGGTCAACGCGAAGCTGCCGTCGCCGGCCGACATGCTCTCACCGACCAGGTTGCCCAGGGCATCGTAGGCTTCCACCTTGATACTGCCGGTCGCTGTACCGTTGACGCGGACCGTGCCAGAGATGGTCGCCGACTGCACCAGTACGAAATCGATGCCGGAGGTCACGCTGCCCTCGCTGACCGAGATTGGCGTGCCATCAAGCGGATCGCAGAATGGCGTACAGGAGCCACCGTCGTGGATCTGGTTCCGATACCCCTGCCGGTTGCGTGTGCGAACAGTGTAGTTGCCGTCGGGCAATGCCTCGACCTGGAAGTCACCGATCACGTTTGTGCTGGTCTGTGCCACCATCTGGCCGGCCCCGTCATAAACCTCGATGCCAATACCGCCCAGCGGGTCACCGCCGTCGTCATCCGTTACGGTGCCGGAAATACCACCGCCCTGGCGCAGGCTGAAGTCGATATTGTCGAAATCGCTGCCGGCCACGTTCAGCCCCGAGCCCAAGGTGGTCAGGTTGCATTTCAGGCGCGGGCAATCTACGGCGTCGTAGGCCTGATCGATGTAATTGGAACCGAACGGCACCATGTTCCGCGAGGAAAAGGTCGAGACGAAGAAGGTGTCATCCGGAAAACCGGTCCGGCTTCGATACACGCCGTCGCCGTCGACTTCGCTGAAGCTGGCGTAATTGCCCGTTGTCCCGTAGAAGGCCATGAGCCGGTTCGGGTCGGTCGGGCGCTGCGGCGCGGGAGGCTCACCCGTATCCGAATCGACGACCCGGCCGCTGATCACCGGCCCCCGGGGCAGGGTGGCATCAATACCCCCCAACTCGGTCCCGGCAGTGACGAACACGGTGGGCAAGTCATCGAGATCGCATGACCCGCGCGGGCAAGGCTGACCACCGAAAGCAGTATCGATCAGCCCGAGATGGGTGCCAGTACCGAAAGTGGCCTTGTAGGCACCGGGTTTGAGGCCGTTGATCAGGTAAGTGCCATCCAGTTGAGATATCGCCTGTCCGGCCAGTGCTCCCTTGAAAGGCCCGGACGCGACCCAGAGCTCCAGGCGGCTGATTGTGAACGTCCCCGCCGGAAGGCCGCTCTGGCCATCGAAGATCTGGCCCGACAGCGCGCCGCCCTCGATCAGAGTGATGTCGATGTCGGTGACGGAACCGGATGCCGGGACACTGATCGGCTGCCCGAACTCGCCACACGTGATGCCGCCCGGGCAGGTGACATCGCCCAGGTAGGTATCCTGAAGCTCCGGGTCGGCCAGTTGGGTCCCGGCCCGCACGTAGAAGGTCCCTTCCACCAGGCCACGGACCGTGAATTCACCGTTGACTTCGGACTGTGCCGTTACAGCGCCCTGCGTTTCATTGAACACCGTCACCCAGGCATTCTCCACCGGCGTGCCGTCGCTGGCGCGCACTAACTGCCCGGATACGGTCGCGACCTCGTTGAGGGAAAAGTCCAGGTTTTGCTCATCATTGCCCAGCGAGACCGGCGTTCCTGCCTCCGGTGCGCAGTCGAGGGAAAAGCAATCGATCCCGGGGTAAATCTGGTTGAGGGTTTCGGCGTGCGCCACTGTGATGCTGTAATCAGCCGGACGCAGTGGCGGGAACGTGTACTCGCCGGCCGAATCGGTCGAGACAGTGATCCTGGTGAACCCATCAGTCGAAGTCAGTTGCACGGCGGCATCAGCCAGGGGCGCACTGCCGTCATCGACCACGCCGCTCAATCCAAAACCGGCCTCGACCTGCAGATCGACCGTTTCGGGAGTCGTCACATCGGACAGCGTCAGATGCGTGACCGGCAGTTCCGCACAGTCGTTCTGACAAGTCTGGCCATCATGCAGGACGGCCAGCAGGCCGCTGCCTTCAGGGGGCTCGACAAAAACCCGGTACTCGCCGGGCGGCAGTGCTTGGTCGGTGATATATTCGCCGGCGGCATCAGTCTGGGCGCTGACCCCCGCTCCACTTCGCAAGCGGACCCGAACCCAGGCGTCGGCGACCGGATTGTCGTCACCGTCGGTGACCGTACCTTCGACCCGCACCCCGCGATCAACAATGAAGTTGTGCGTCGATTCCTCGCCGTCGATCGCCTCGATCAGTTCACCGCCGAACCAGGGAGAGCAATACAGGGCATTGAAGCAAGGCAGATCCGGCCAGGCGTGTTGGATGTGCTGCGGGGTGTTGTCGGTTTGCAGGACATAGTGGCCTTCCGTAACGTCCATCGAGTAGGTCCCGTCGGGTTGAATCGAGGCCAGAACGGCGGAAAAGGGATCATCCCAGGGAATCGCCCGAACCGTGCCTTCTGTCACCGGGGCCCCGGTCCCCTGCTCCAGCACAACCCCCTCGAAAGTGGCACTTCCGCCGGCGGGCAACGCCGCAGTTGCAACGTCCAGACGCGTGTTCAGCAAGGTCTGCAAGCGATCGAAATCCCTTGCCGACAGCGTCGCTTCACCGTGTTCAGCCGCCGCCATGATGCGAGCGGCAGCACGCAAGAGCTCGCGATAGTCGTCGGCATCCACACCGGCCGTGCGATCAGCCTGGCGCTCCAGCACCGTGAATTCCTGCCACAGTTGATCAACATCCCCATCGGGCAGCAGTGTCTGGGCATGCGTCGGCATCACCCAGCACAGCGTGGAAACGAAAAGAATTAAAAACCGCATTATCAGAAACTCCCTCGCAAACAGCCAAGAATGACCGGGGCGTGCAAAAATCAGAACATCCCTCTCCATACACAACGCAAACAAAGCCCAACCCGTGCCAAAAGACCCCCACCGCAAACCAGGAAACATCCAACGCCCAAACGCCGGCCATGCGCGTGGCCGCTCTGCACCGCAACGCTTCTGGCCTCAGGCAAGCCGCATTGCGCCTCCGACCTACGCTACGCCGGCCTACCGAACCAGTGCCCGATCAAACCACACATCCACCCCCCCCACTTAGGCCGGGGTTGCATCCCCGGCGTGGCACTATCGGATCAGCAGGCCGGAGGCCGACCGCACGTATCCCCGGCGTGACGACTTTGCTAAAGTCTCCCCATGACCGCGCCGCCGCCCTCTTACGAATCCAGCACGCGTCAGGCGTCCCGCCGTCGCTGGCAATTCTGGATCGACCGCGGCGGCACCTTCACCGACCTGGTCGCGCGCCGTCCCGACGGTGAATTGGTCGCCACCAAGCTGCTGTCGGAAAACCCGGAACACTACGAGGACGCAGCCACTGAGGGAATTCGGCGCCTGCTCGATCTCGACAGCGGCGAGCCCATTCCCGATACCGACATCGAGCACGTGCGCATGGGCACCACGGTAGCCACCAACGCCCTGCTCGAGCGGCGCGGCGAACCGACCGTGCTGGTCACCACGAAGGGATTTCGTGACGCACTGTTCATCGGCCACCAGTCGCGCCCGGAGATCTTCGCGCTCGACATCCGCCGGCCCGAGCAGCTCTACGACAAAGTCGCCGAGATCGACGAGCGCATCAGCGCCGACGGCGAGGTGCTGCACGCACCCGACCCCGACGCGGCCAGGAAACAATTGCAGGAACACTACGACCGCGGCATCCGCGCCTTGGCGGTCATCTTCGTACACGGCTACCGCCACAACGACCACGAACAACTGATCGGCGAGATCGCCCGCGAGATCGGCTTTACCCAGGTCAGCCTGTCGCACCAGGTCAGCCCGCTGATCCGCTTCATCGGTCGCGGCGACACCACCGTGGTCGACGCCTACCTCTCGCCGGTGCTCAGACGCTACGCCGACCGCGTCGCCACCGATCTCGGTGATGTCACCCTGCAGTTCATGAAATCCGACGGCGGTCTGACCGACGCCCAGACCTTCGCCGGCAAGGATTCGATTCTCTCCGGCCCGGCCGGCGGCATCGTCGGCTGCGTGCGCACTGCAGCCATGGCCGGCTGCGAACGCGTCATCGGCTTCGACATGGGCGGCACCTCCACCGACGTGTCGCACTACGCCGGCGAGTTCGAACGCAGTTTCGAGACGGTGATCGCCGGTGTACGCCTGCGCGTGCCCATGCTCGAAATCCACACCGTCGCCGCCGGCGGTGGCTCGAAGCTGCATTTCGACGGCAGCCGCTACCGCGTCGGCCCGGACTCGGCCGGCGCCGACCCCGGCCCGGCCAGCTACAGACGCGGTGGCCCGCTAACGGTCACCGACTGCAACGTCATGCTCGGCAAGCTCCAGCCCGACTTCTTCCCGAACGTCTTCGGCCCGAACGCCGACCAGTCCCTGGACGCCGACATCGTGAAGGACAAGTTCGAAAGCCTGTGCAAAGAGATCCGCGCCGCCACCGGCGACGAGCGCAGCCCAATGGAAGTGGCCGAGGGCTTCCTGTCCATCGCCGTGGCCAACATGGCCAATGCCATCAAGAAGGTCTCGGTGCAGCGCGGCCATGACGTCACCGGCTACACGCTCAATTGCTTCGGCGGCGCCGGCGGCCAGCATGCCTGCCTGGTGGCCGGGGAACTGGGCATCTCACGGGTGCTGATTCACCCGCATGCCGGCGTGCTGTCGGCCTACGGCATGGGCCTGGCCGATGTCACCGCCATGCGCGAGTTCAGCGTCAATGCCGAACTCGACGACAAGCTGCCCGGTCACCTCGACGAGGAGTTCCGCCCGGTCTCGCAGGACGCCTGCGAGGAACTCACCGCCCAGGGCATCGAGCACAAGGCGATCACCATCCACCGCAAGCTCCAGGTCAAGTACGCCGGCACCGACACCACCCTGCTGATCGACCACGGCTCGCACGAGAGCATCAAGCGCGCCTTCGCGCGCCTGCACAAACAGAAATTCGGCTTCACGATGAAAAACCGTGCGCTGATGATCGAGGCCGGTATCGTCGAGGCCATCGGTCGCAGCCAGGCCATTCGCGAGGAAGCCGAGCTGGACCCGGCCGGCGACGACAGCACGCCCGAACCGGCCGCAAGAGTGACCACCTTCATGGCCGGCCGGGAACACCCGGACACGCCGGTCTACCACCGCGACCAGTTGCCGCCGGGTCAGCGCATCGATGGCCCGGCAGTGGTCATCGAACCCAACTCCACCACCGTACTGGAACCGAACTGGTCAGCCGAGCGCAACCGCCACGGCCACCTGGTGCTCGAACGAACGTGCACGACCGAGGATCGCGCGGGCGTCGGCATCCACGCCGACCCGGTCATGCTGGAAGTGTTCAACAACCTGTTCATGGCCATTGCCGAGCACATGGGCGCGGTACTGCAGCAAACCGCCTGGTCGGCCAACATCAAGGAACGGCTGGACTTCTCCTGCGCACTGTTCGACGGCCAGGGTCATCTGGTCGCCAACGCCCCGCATGTGCCGGTGCACCTGGGTTCCATGGGCGAGAGCGTACGATCTGTCATCGACACATTCGAAGACGACTTGGCCCCGGGCGATGTCTTTCTGCTCAACGACCCCTACTCCGGCGGCACCCACCTGCCCGACCTGACCGTGGTCAGCCCCTGTTTCGATAGCAGGGGCGAGGTGCTGTTCTACACCGCCAGCCGCGCCCACCATGCCGATGTCGGCGGCATCACCCCCGGCTCCATGCCGCCGCACAGTCACACCATCGACGAGGAAGGCGTGCTGATCGGCCCGATGCGGGCAGTAAGCGGCGGCGAGCTGCTCGAAGACCGGCTCACCAAAGTCTTCACCGGCGGCGACTGGCCGGTACGCAACCTCGACCAGAACCTGGCCGACCTCAGAGCCCAGATCGCGGCCAACGCCCGCGGCATTCGCGAACTCGACGGCATGGTCAAGCAGTTCGGCCTGGAGGTGGTCCGCGCCTACATGAATCACGTCCAGGACAACGCCGCCGAGCAGGTCCGGCGCGTGCTCGACCGGCTCGAAGACGGCCACTGGATCAAGCACCTGGACAACGGCGCGCAGGTCGAAGTGCGCGTCAACGTGGATCGCGAACAACGCCGCGCGACCATCGACTTCACCGGCACCAGCAAGCAGCAGGGCGACAACTTCAACGCCCCGCGTGCGGTCACCCGTGCGGCCGTCCTCTACGTACTGCGCACCCTGGTCGCCGACGACATTCCGTTGAACGACGGCTGCATGGCGCCCATCGACCTGGTGGTCCCGGAAGGCTCGATGTTGAGCCCCGTGCACCCGGCCGCCGTGGTCGCCGGCAATGTCGAGACCAGCCAGGTCGTCTCCGATGCCCTGTTCGCCGCCATGGGCGTGCTCGCCAACAGCCAGGGCACCATGAACAACCTCACCTTCGGCAACGCCCGCCACCAGCACTACGAGACACTTTGCGGCGGCGCCGGTGCCGGTAACGGCTTCAACGGCGCCGACGCAGTCCACGTCCACATGACCAACTCGCGTTTGACCGACCCCGAAATCCTCGAAACCCGCTTCCCCGTGCGCCTCGACGGCTTCGGCGTACGCCCGGACTCCGGCGGTGACGGCCGCTGGCGCGGCGGCCACGGCTGCGAACGCCGCATCCGCTTTCTCGAACCCATGACCGTCGCCCTGCTGGCCAACTCCCGCAAGGTGGCACCTTCGGGCATCAAGGGCGGCCGCGATGCAAAAACCGGCGAAGCCTGGGTCCAATGCCACGACGGCACCACAACCCGTCTCACCGGCACCGACCGCACCGAAGTCCAGCCCGGCGACATGCTCATCATCCGCACTCCGGGCGGCGGCGGATACGGAGAGTACTGATCGGGCGCGGCAAGAACAAATGTAGTCTTTGTTCGATACCCGGGACCCTGCAGGCAAGCCGGCCTGCCCAACGGTGCCGCGGCCTCCCGGAATCCCGGACCCTGCAACCCGTCTCAACCGAGGCTTCGGTTTGCCCGCAAGGTCACCTAAGATATGCCCATGCCATCCGGACTCACTCTCCGACAAACGCTGCCAGTCTGGTGGAAGATCGCCTTTCTGAGCTTCGGCGGGCCGGCGGCGCAGATCGCGGTGATGCAGCGTTTGATCGTCGAGGAGAACGGCTGGATCGACCAGGAGCGATTCAACCACGCACTGAATTTCTGCATGCTGCTGCCGGGCCCGGAAGCCCAGCAACTGGCGGCCTATCTTGGCTGGCTGATGCACGGCACCCGGGGCGCGCTGGCCGCCGGCATCATCTTCATCCTGCCCGGTGCGCTGATCATGCTGGGCCTGAGCCTGCTGTATGTCACCGTCGGCCAGGTCGGCACCGTCGAGGGACTGCTGTTCGGGCTCAAGTGCGCGGTACTGGCCATTGTTGCCCAGGCCTTGATCCGCATGAGCGGCAAGGTGGTGCAAGGGCTGGCCGCCAGCATGCTGGCCGTGGCCAGTTTCGTGGCCATGTTCTTTTTCTCGTTGCCTTTTCCCCTGGTCATCCTGGCCGCCGGCGTCATCGGCCTGTTCCTGTTTCGGGATCCCGCCCGGATCGACGTCGAGCCGGACGAACTTCCGACCATGGGCCGGCGCACCTGGCTGTGGACACTGATCGCCTGGCTGGCCCCGCTGGCCTTGCTGGCGCTGATCCTCGGCCCGCAATCGATGTGGACCGAACTGGCCACCCTGTTCAGCCTGCTGGCCACGCTGAGTTTCGGCGGCGCCTATGCCGCGCTGGCCTGGGTGGCACAATTTGCCTCGGAAAGCAGGGACTGGCTGACCGCCGCCGAAATGCTCGATGGTCTCGGTCTGGCGGAGACCACGCCGGGGCCGCTCATCCTGGTCACCCAGTTCATCGGCTTTCTCGCCACCTGGCGCGACCCCGGCACGCTGCTCGACCCGTTACTGGCCGGCTCGCTGGGTGCAATGCTCACCACCTGGATGATTTTCGCCCCGTCCTTCCTGTGGATATTCGCCTTTGCCCCGCAAATCGAACGCCTGCGCGGCAATCCGCGGATCAGCCAGGCGCTTCGCGGCATTACCTCGGCGGTGGTCGGCGTGATCGCCAACCTGGCCGCCTGGTTCGCCCTCAACCTGCTGTTTTCCGAAACCCGCCCCGTCGACCGCCTTGGCCTGGACTTCAAGCTGCCGATCGGCACCAGCATCGACCCCTGGGCCCTGGGCCTGACCATCCTGGCCGGCCTGCTACTGTTCCTCACCCGGCTCGGCCTGGTCGGCACGGTACTGACCATGGCGGCGACCGGGTTGGTGTTGCATGTCGCTGGCGTGATTTAGTTGGTTGGTTGGCGTTTGGTCGTTTGGTCCGTTCACCCCCGCCCTCTCCACCCCTATGGGATAATCCCCACCCGCGCGTCCTGCCCCCGCGGGCGGACCAACTGACCAATCGACCAAGAGACAAAGCGACCCACAGCCATGCCCGACAAACTCTCCACCCGCGTCATCCATGCCGGCCAGTCACCCGACCCGTCTACCGGGGCGATCATGACGCCGATCTACACCACCTCGACCTACGTTCAGGCAAGCCCGGGCGACCACCAGGGTTACGAGTACTCGCGCACGCACAACCCCACCCGCAAGGCCTGGGAAGCGTGTATTGCCGACCTGGAAGGCGGCAAACACGGGTTCGCCTATGCCTCGGGCATGGCGGCGATCGATGCGCTCATGCACCTGCTCGAGCCCGGTGACCACGTGCTGGCCATGCATGATCTTTACGGCGGCACCTGGCGCCTGTTCGAGAAGGTGCGGCGCCCGGCATCCGGACTGGAGTTCAGCTTTGTCGACCTGGCCAACATCGACGCCGCCCGCGCCGCCGTCACCGAGCGTACGAAGATGATCTGGGTGGAAACGCCGACCAATCCCATGCTGCAATTGGTCGACATCACCGCCATGGCCGAACTGGCGCGCGAATGCGGTGCCTGGCTGGTGGTCGACAACACCTTCGCCACGCCGATGCTGCAGCGCCCGCTGGAGCTGGGCGCCGACATCGTCGTGCACTCGGTGACCAAGTACCTCAACGGTCATTCCGACATGGTCGGCGGTGCCGTCGCGGTGCGGGATGATGAACTGGCCGAAAAGATCGGCTTCATCCAGAACTCCTCCGGCGGCGTGCAGGGGCCGTTCGATTCCTTCCTGGTCATGCGCGGGGTCAAGACCCTGGCGCTGAGAATGAAGGCGCATTGCGAAAATGCCGCACGTATCGCCGAGTGGCTGAGCAAACACCCGAAAGTCGAGAAGGTGATTTACCCCGGCCTCGACAGCCATCCGCAGAAAGCCCTGGCGGAGCGTCAGATGGACGGCTTCGGCGGCATGGTCAGCTTCGATATCGGCGGCGACCTCGACCGCGCCCGACGCTTTCTGGAAAACACCCGCCTGTTCGCGCTGGCCGAATCACTCGGCGGCGTGGAGTCACTGGTCAATCACCCGGCCATCATGACCCACGGCTCGGTGCCGAAGGACCGGCGCGAGGTGCTCGGCATCACCGACACCCTGATCCGCCTGTCGGTCGGCATCGAAAATATCGACGACCTGATCGCCGACCTCGATTCCGCACTGGCTCACGTTTGAAGTCGCGATAAGAAAAGATCACCACAGAGACACAGAGGGCACAGAGAAATTATTTTTTTTCTCTGTGTACTCCGTGTCTCTGTGGTGAATCCATTGAATCAGAACGAACTGGCTACAGTTGCGTCAGCACGAAGGTAGCCACGGCGATGAAGCCGCCGGCGGCGACCGCGGCGATGGCCACCCAGGTCCAGGGACTGATCTTCTGGCGCTCTTCTACCTCGCGCAATACGCTGGGCGGGCGCAGGCCCGGCGCCTGCAGCACGAAACGGTACTCGCCCAGGCGAATCTCGTCGCCGGACTTCAGCGGCTGACGCGCCACCGGCTCGCCGTTGACCCAGGCCTGGTCGGTCGCTTCCAGAATCAGCATCTCGCCGTCATAGGTGATGCGGGCGTGCTGCTCGAGCAGACCGTCAATCGAGATGTCGGCGCCACCGGCACTGCCGATGGCGGTATTAGATTCGGCCAGGTCGAAGGTCTGACCGGTGTGGGGACCGGAGGCGGCTTTTAGGCGGAAGGACATAGGTTTCAG
>SKXY01000211.1 GCA_007128175.1 Wenzhouxiangella sp.
TCGACGTTGTAGGGCGGATAGCCGTTGCTGTCGACGCGCGAGGCGTTGGTCAGCATGTCAGCCAGGCGATCAAAGCCAATCGCCGTCCGATACAGGGGAGAGAGATCAAACGTGTTCATAACCGTATCCTCCTATGAAGCAATCGGTTGGTTTCAAGATGCCCGCCTGTTATCAAGCCGGGCGTTCAACGAGGCCCCGATTCCGGCGACCTCGATGGAAAAGGTAGGGACGACTCGGGTTTTTTCAAGGGGCGTTGCCCCGATCAGCTGGCGGAGCCCTGGTGCGACTTGTAATCGGAAAATGCAAAACGGGAAACGGGGGTTGGCGTCGAGCCATCGACCGGGGGACGGTGGCCAACGGAAGAGCCTTGCCATTGGCCAGCGGTGACTGAAAATAGCAATGTCGTTCGTCCCCGTTTTACGTTTTCTCGTTTTACGTTTTCCCCGGTTCGTTGTAGTCAACCGCAATCACCGTCAACACTCGCTTGCCCGAAGGCGTCCTCACGACCGCCTCATCGTCAATCGCCTTGCCCAGCAGGGCACGAGCTACCGGTGAATCCACCGAAATCCAGCCGTGGTCGGCATCGGTCTCGTCGGCACCGACGATGCGATAGGTAACTTCACTGCCGACTTCCTCTTCCAGAGTGACGGTCGCGCCGAAGAAGACCTTGCCGGGATTGTCTGCTCGCGGGACCACCGGCTGGACTTCGTCGAGTCGCTTCTGGAGGTAACGGATGCGGCGGTCGATTTCCCGGAGTTGCTTCTTGCGGTAGATGTACTCGGCGTTCTCGGAACGATCGCCTTCGGCGGCCGCTGCGGCCAGCGCCACAGTCACTTCACGCCGCAGTTTCCAGCGTTGCTTCAGTTCATCCTGCAGCCGGCGGTGGCCGGCTGCAGTGATATACGGGGAACGCAAGTCACAAACCGCCTTCGGTCAGCTTCAGCGGGTCGAGCAGTTTTTCCAGCTCCTCGCGCGACAGGTCGGTCAGTTCCGCGGCGACATCGATGATCGGACGCCCTTCGGCATAGGCCTGCTTGGCCGCGGCCGCTCCCTTTTCATAACCGATCACGCGATTGAGTGCCGTGACCAGGATCGGGTTCTTTGACAAGGCTTCGCCGAGCCTGTCCTCGCGCACGGTGAAGGTGGCGATGGCCCGATCAGCCAGCAGATTGGCGGCATTACCGAGAACATGCAGGCTCTCCAGCAGGGTGGCGCCGACCACCGGCAGCATGACGTTGAGCTGAAAATTGCCCGACTGTCCAGCCACGGTAATGGTGGTGTCGTTGCCGATCACGCGAGCAGCGACCATGCAGACCGCCTCGGGAATGACCGGGTTGACCTTACCCGGCATAATGGAACTGCCCGGCTGCAAGGCCTCAAGCTCAATCTCGCACAGGCCGGCAAGCGGCCCGGAATTCATCCACCTGAGGTCGTTGGCGATTTTCATCATGGCAACGGCCAGTGTCTTGAGCTGGCCGGACAACTCCACCGCTGCATCCTGACTGGCAATACCTTCGAACTTGTTGTCGGCGGACAGGAACTCGAACCCGGTTGCAGAGGCCAGGTGCTCGGCCACGCGCTCACCGAACTCGGCATGGGCGTTGATACCCGAACCTACCGCAGTACCTCCTTGTGGCAGGCGCCGAATCCGATCCAGGCTGTCCTCGATGCGCCGGTAGGCGCTGCGAACCTGGGCCGCCCAGGTTTCCAACTCCTGGCCCATGGTGACGGGCATGGCGTCCATCAGGTGGGTGCGACCAGTCTTGGCTACGTTTTTGAGCTCACCGGCCCGCTTTTCCAGCATCGAATGCAGGTGCTTGAGAGCCGGCAACAGGTGCTCGGAGGTCTGCAGACAGGCACTGACCTGGATCGCCGTGGGAATCACGTCATTTGAGCTCTGGCTCATGTTGACGTGATCGTTCGGGTGAATCCCGAGTGCGCCATCGGGGTCGGCCAGGCGGGCGATGACCTCGTTGCTGTTCATGTTCGAGCTGGTGCCCGATCCGGTCTGGTAGACATCGACCGGAAAGTGCTCGTCCATCCGGTTGTCCGCCACCTTGCCCGCCGCTTCGGCAATGGCCTCGGCCAGCGGAGCATCAAGCAGTTCCAGGTCACGGTTGGCACGAGCACAAGCGGCCTTGACCAGGCCCAGCGTGCGGATGAACGCCGGCGGCATCGGCTGCCCGCTGATCGGGAAGTTGTTGACGGCGCGCTGGGTCTGCGCACCCCAGAGGGCGTCGGCGGGTACTTTCAGCTCGCCCATGCTGTCGCGTTCGGTTCGAAACTCGGTCATGATCAAATGTTCCCGGATGTAAGTTGTAACGTACGGAAGTCAATCCACTATTATAAGTGACGCTGCCGGTGAGGTTCAGACGTCGAGGACCTGAGGAACACGATTCATCTCAGCCATGAAAACCGGCCTCATGTGAGAATACGCCAATGATTCATCGCCTGATTTTCTGTATGCGCGTGGCCGGAGCCACGCTGCTGTTGAGCTTGAACACCCTGGTTCACGTCGGTCCCTTGCTGATCGTTGCCCTGTTCAAGCTCCTGACCCCGGGAGGAAGCCGGCCACGCAAGTGGCTGGATCACGGCCTGATGGCCATCGCCGCGAGCTGGATCGATTTCAATTCATGGATGATCGATCATCTCACCGATACCCGCATCGTGATCAGTGGCCTGCCCGAACCCGAACCTTACGGCCAGATGCTGGTCGTGTGTAATCACCAGAGCTGGGTTGACATCCCGGTGCTGCAGAAGCTGTTCAATCGCCGCCTGCCCTTGCTGAGATTCTTCCTGAAAAGCCAGTTGATCTGGGTGCCGCTGCTTGGGCTGGCCTGGTGGGCGCTGGACTTTCCGTTCATGAAACGCCACACCCGGGCCCAGATCAAACGCCGGCCGGAATTGGCAGAACGTGACGTACAGGCCACCCGGGCGGCCTGCGAGAAGTTCCGGGAGCTGCCCGTAGCCGTGGTCAATTTCGTGGAAGGCTCACGGTTTCGACAGGCCCGACATGCAGCGCAGTCCTCTCCCTACCGTCACCTGCTCAAACCGCGTGCCGGCGGCGTCGCCTTCACCATGGACGCCATGGGAGACGCGATCGGGCAACTGGTCGACGTCACCATCGTTTACCCGCAGGGACGTCCACGCATGGTCGATCTGTTCGCCAACCGAGTGCGCGAAGTTCGGGTTGTCGTCCACAGCCGACCGATCCCCGAATGGCTGCCTCGCGGCGACTATCTCAGCGATGAGGATTACCGCAATCGAGTACGAAACTGGATCAACGACTTGTGGCAGCAAAAGGATGACACCATCACCGAGGCACTCGCCCGTCCGCCAGGGACCGAACAGACCATGTGACTGGCGGCTTGACGGCGGCTTGGTTATCCTTCCCCGCTGGTTTCCATTCGATCGATTTCATGTTTCGTAGACTCCCTGCTCCTGGTGCCAGGCTGACAGTTGCCTTGCTCATTCTCTGTTGCTCTCACATCACCGTCCAGGCCGGCGGGATGACCCTTGAACAGCTTGGCGAACTCCGCTCAATCGCTCAGATCGCAGTTGCACCCGACGGTGAGCGAATCGCTTTCGTCCTCAACATCCCTCTCGACCCCTACGAACAGGGCGGTGCCAATCGCCGGGAACTGCACGTGGCCCAATCGGCCGATGATATGGAGCCTTACATCTACACCATCACCGAGCTCTCCTCGGTGGCCTGGCGCCCGCCCGGTAACGCACTGACCTTCCTGGCCTTGTGCGAAGACTCCGAACGACGTGCGCTCCACGAGATTCCGATCGATGGCGGAGAACCTCGACGCATCCTCTTACACGATGCCAGCATCACGGCCTACAGCTTCTCACCGGACGGCCGTTTCGTCGCCTATCTCGCCACCGAAGGAGAGAGCGAGGAAGACCGCAAGCTGGCCGAACTGGGCTTCAATGCCCGGGTGTGGGACGAAAGCGCCCGTTCGCTGCGGGTCTGGATTGCCGACACACACGGCGAGTACGACACGCAAGTACTGGAGACGACGGGCTCCGCGTCTTCCCTGAGCTGGTCGCCAGACGGCGAGCATCTTGCCTTCATGCTGGCGCCGACCGCCCTGATCGATGATGAACTGATGTATCGGCAACTGGTGGTCGCGTCGACCGAAGACGGTGAGATCACCCACCGTTTCAATCACGAGGGCAAGAAAAGCGATGCCGTGTGGGCCCCGGACGGAAAGCGCCTGGCCTTCATCGGCGGTGTCGATATTCATGACCCACGCGAAGGCCGGTTGATGGTCGCCGAGCTGGCCGATGGCGTTCACCGCGACATCACGCTGGGCTATCGCGGGCATATCCAGGACATTGCTTGGGAGGATGCCGAGCATCTGCTCTACGTCGGACACGTCGGCGTTCACTCGGAACTGGCACGAATCGATTACCGCGGCCGCAACCTGGAAGTTATTCGCAATGCACGGCAACCTCTGATGCGTGCCATCGACCATGCCGACGGCACGCTCGCACTGATCGCCGACGCACCCGACCACCCGGCCGAGTTGTTCGTGATGGAGGAAACCGAACTGGTGCGCTGGAGCGACAGCAATCCCTGGCTGGCCGACGTCCGGCTGGCTGAGCAGGAAGTCGTTACTTTCACCGCACGCGACGGTTTGGAGCTCGAAGGCATACTCGTGCGCCCGCTAGACGTTCGCAGCGGCCCCGTGCCGACGATATTCGCCATCCACGGGGGGCCGGAGGCGCATGATTCTGACGGCTGGCTGACCAGCTACGCCAAGCCAGCGCAGGTTGCAGCGGCGCGGGGCTACGCAATGTTCTTCCCCAACTATCGGGGAAGCACCGGTCGTGGAGTGGCATTCTCGAAGCTGGGCCAGGGCGACCCGGCCGGCGCCGAGTTCGACGACATACTCGATGCACGCCATCATCTGGTTGAAGTCGGCATCGCTGCGGAGGGCCACATCGGCATCACTGGCCGCTCCTACGGCGGCTATGCTTCTGCCTGGGCTGCCACCGCCCAGACCGAGTATTTCGACGCCAGCGTGGTCGCAGTCGGTGCAGGTGAAAACATCTCCAAGTTCGGCACCTCCGACATCACCAATGAACTGTACCTGGTGCACCTGCGTGAATGGCCGTGGGAGAACTGGCAGATGTACCTGGAGTCCAGTCCGGTCTATTACGCGGAGAAATCGCGTACCCCCACTCTGATCCTGCATGGTGAACAGGATCCCCGCGTTCACGTGTCCCAGGGCATGACGCTGTACCGCTACCTGAAACTCGCCGGCCAGGCCCCGGTCCGGCTGGTGACCTACCCCGATGAGGCCCACGGTACCGTCAACGCGGCCGCGCGCCGCGACTACAGCATGCGCCTGATGCGCTGGATGGATCACTTTCTGATCGACGGTGCAGACGAACCGCCGCCCTACCGGCTCAATCATTCCCCCTGGCTCGCGCCCGATGATGCCGAATAAGTTCGCGATGAAACATTCTGCTATCTTGGCACCAGATGCGGCAACGTTGCCGGTTCGATCGGCGCCGCAACGATTCATGACTTCGGTGAGGTGACATGGAACGTCTCGGCCGCTACCAGATCGAGCGAGAACTCGGCCGAGGATCGATGTCCATCGTCTATGAGGCATTCGATCCGCACATCAACCGGCAACTGGCGGTCAAAGTCTTGAGAGAACGCTACGCGCGGGATGTCAAGAGCCGCCAGCGATTCCTGCGCGAGGCCCGTTCGGCCGGTGGCCTGAGTCACCCCAACATCGTCACCGTGTTCGACGTCGGCCAGTTCGAAGGCCTTCCCTACATGGTCATGGAACGACTCCAGGGAGAGAGCCTGGAAGACTTCCTCAATGCAGACAACAGTCTGGATGCCCGTCAGATCATCGAAATCGGCATCCAGCTCGCCAGCGCGCTGCATTACGCGCACGAACGCGGCGTCATCCACCGGGACGTCAAGCCCTCGAATATCTACTTCGATCCGAAATCCGGGCTGGTCAAGCTGGTCGATTTCGGCATCGCCGCGATCGACCGGCGAATTCGGGAAGGCAAGGCCGTCGACGACGACACCATTGTGGGCACGCCACGCTACATGGCACCCGAGCAACTGCAAGGTGACCGCCCCGACCATCGTTCCGACCTCTACAGCCTGGGCATCGTGCTCTATCGCCTGCTGGCGGGCAAGCTCCCGTTCAACGGGGAACCGCTGTCGGTGTTGATCGGCCAGGTCGTCAACGAGCCGCCGCCACGACTGATCCCCAAACACGAAAAGACGCCGGTGGAATTGATCGAGCTGGTCATGCGGCTCATCGCCAAACAGCCTGGTGCTCGATACATTGACGGCGCCCAGATACTTGAAGAACTGCAGGAAATCCGGGCCGACCTGGACCGCGGGCTGCTCAAGCAGGCCCATCCCGCCTCACCAGCGTGGCGCTGGCCGCTGTTCCTGAGTCTCGGACTTGCCGTGATCCTGGGGGTCGGGCTGACCTGGATCTACAACAGTCAAAGCAGCGCCATGACCGAGACGACTTACGGCTACGGCGATGCATTATCCAGTGTGATCGCTCGGGAGACGGCCGAGGCACTTCTCCTGCAGGATGCAACTGCGCTCGGCAATCTCGTGGCGGATTTCTCGGTCAATCCGCGCATCACTCACCTTCATGTCAGCGACCGGGAAGGACAGATCCAGGCCAGCACCGATCCCTTCCTGCAGGGTGAGGCGGCACCAGAGGCCGAAGGGACCCTGATCGAGCGCGCGCACGGCAGTGTAAGACTGATCGCGCTCGACAACCGACACCTGGAATTCCAGACCCCGGTGCGTTTCCAGGCCCGGCGTATCGGGCAGGTCCAACTCGGCATCGACGGCAGCCAGTTGCAAGCCACTGCCCGAACGACCCTGACCATGCTGGGCATCGTTTTCGTCGTCACCGTCGTGGTCGGTGCGATCGGATTCGCCTGGGTAGCGCGATGGCAGCAACGCTCGATCCAGCGTATCGCATGGGGACTGCAACGCATCGCACGCGGTCACTATGACTTCAGGCTGGATGACGATCGACAGGACGCTCTGACCCCGATTTTCAGACGTTTCAACGATATGGCAGTTCGCCTTGAAGAACGCCATGGCCATGAACGGTTAAGTCGTGCCCGGCCGCTCCCCCCTGTTCGGGACGATACGCTGGAAACCGGTATCGATGCGACCGCGGAGATGACGCCGGAGCCGAAACGAATTCCCCTTCGTGGAATCAGCGGGGGAGTAGTCCCCGGCAATGATAAGGGTGACGACTCATAACTCGTCGAGACGGCGTTGCACCTCGCGTGCACGCTCAAGGTAGACCTGGGCCGGTTCGAATTCAGGATCGACCTCAAGCACCCGCTCCCAGTAGGCAACAGCATCCCCGACTTCCTGCGCGCGCCAGGCCTTGAGCGCCCGCTCGTGATAACGATTCACCAGGATTGGCGTGGAAACCTCCAGGGTGCCGTCTGCCACGGCCAGGTCGGGATCGAGTTCCGTTGCCTTGAGGAGCCATTCGCGCTCAGCTGCCCGATCGTTGTCCGCTGCCGCCTGCCCGGCTTCGCGCAAGGCCAAACGAGCATCGATTCGGTCACGTTGACGCCCGAGTTCGGCACTGTCTTCCAGCGCTTCGGCCCACGGTCCCAGTCGGTCCAGCGTTGCATCGGCCCGGTCAATTCGATCCTCGGACAGATAACGCTCGGACAGGTCCACTGCCGAGCGCACCAGGATCGACCGTCCGCGCTCGTCCAGTTCGCCTGCAGAGGCGATGCTCATCACCAAGGAGAAAGCCCGGTCAGGATCCCCCTCGGCAAGCATGGCCTCGGCGGCCGACAAGGCGCTTTCGTCGGGTTCCACCACCGTCTCGGTCGTGACCGGAACGCGCAACACCGTCCCCGGACGCAATAACCTCGGCTGATCGATGGCGTTCAGACGAGCCAGTGCAACGAAAAGCATCCCGTCACCAGCATGGCGCTGGGCCAGTTCGGAAAGCGTATCGCCGGGCTCGACCACTACCTGCATGAATTCTTCGCCCAGCAGTGTTTCAGGCTCCTCGTCCAGCTGCCTGAGCAAATGACCGGCGAGCCGATTGTCCGGCTCTTCCTCGACAAGTGCGCTCAACAGTCGCTCGGCCCGCTCGATCTTGCCATCCTGCAGATGGGCGATTGCCCGCGGCAATCGACCGGGAGCATCGACCGGGGATTCGGCTGCGTCCGTCGCTTCGACGTCGGCCGCGTCCTCGGCCTCCCAACGCTGCTCCAGCACCTGGCAAGCAGACAAAAGAAACGTCAGCGACAAGAGAAACGCAATGCGGAACTTCATTATGGTGATTCCGGGCGCTGGTACGGGGGATGGATGGTTCTGGCAGTGTAACCAATCGCGAGATGGGTTGGCAGTGCGCATCAACTTTCCCAGTCGGTCCCGACGCCCCGGCTGGGTTAAAATTGCAGGCTTCATTTTCACTACCGATTCAAGGACCTCATGGACGTCTCCGCCCTGACCGCCCTTTCCCCACTCGACGGCCGCTACGCCAAACGCCTGGCCGGACTTCGTGACCTGTGCTCCGAGGCCGGCCTGATTCGCCATCGCGTCATCGTCGAGATCGCCTGGTTCAAGGCGCTGGCCGCTCATCCGGACTTTTCGGCCCTGCCCGAAATGGACGACGACGATCGCCGTTTCCTCGACCGGCTGGCCAAGTCCTTCAGCGCGGATGATGCCGCGGCCATCAAGCAAATCGAAGCCACCACGAATCACGACGTCAAGGCGGTCGAGTACTGGCTAAAGCAGCAACTGGCCGAGCGCCCCGGCCTGGCCCCATACACCGAGTTCGTGCACTTCGCCTGCACCTCCGAGGACATCAACAACCTGTCCTGGGCGCTGATTATCCGCCGCGCCGTGGTCGAGCAGCTCGATCCGCTGCTGGCCCGGCTTGACGAGCGCTTGCAGTTGCTAGCGACCGATCATGCGGAACTGCCCATGCTCTCGCGAACCCATGGCCAGACCGCTTCGCCAACCACCCTGGGCAAGGAGCTCGCCAACGTGGTCTTTCGACTGCGCCGACAGCGCCGTCTGCTCGACCAGGTCGAAATCACCGGCAAGATCAACGGCGCGGTAGGCAATTACAACGCCCACCTGTCAGCCTGTCCCGAACTGGACTGGCCGGCGCTGTCGCGCGAGGTCGTCGAGGATCTGGGGCTGGTCTGGAATCCCTACACCACCCAGATCGAACCGCACGACATGATCGCCGAGGTGGCCCACGCGCTGGTGCGCATCAACACCGTGATGCTCGATTTCGCCCGCGATGCCTGGGGCTACGTCTCGCTGGGCTATTTCCGGCAGAAGCTGGTCGAGGGCGAAGTCGGTTCGTCGACCATGCCGCACAAGGTCAACCCGATCGATTTCGAGAATGGTGAGGGCAATCTGGGCCTGGCCAACGCCCTGCTCGACCACCTGGCCACAAAACTCCCGGTATCGCGTTTTCAGCGCGACCTGACCGATTCCACCGTTCAGCGTTCCTTGGGCTCGGCCTTCGGCTACTGCTCACTGGCCTGGCAATCCATCCTGCGAGGTCTCGACCGCATCGCTCCAGATGCCGCGCGCATCGCCGAGGACCTCGATGAGGCCTGGGAAGTACTGGCCGAGCCCGTGCAGACGGTGATGCGCCTGCACGGTGTGCCTGAACCCTACGAAAAGCTCAAGGCTCTGACCCGCGGCCGAGGCATCGATCGCGAACGGATTCGTGAATTCATCCAATCGCTCGACATACCCGAAGCCGACCGTAATCGCTTGCTCGAGATGACGCCTTCAAGTTACGTCGGCAACGCCGCCAACATGGCCCGGGACATCGTCAAATACACATGAAGCTGGTCGAACGCCTCGACCCATTCGAGCCCGGTCGATTCCTGGGCGAGTTCTGGCAACGGCGTCCCTGCCTGATTGGCGACTGGTTGACGCCCGAGCCGTTCTCGCTGGGTGAGTTGCTGGAAACGGCCGGCCGCGACGGCTTGCCTTCACGGCTGATCACCGGCCAGCAGGAACGTGCCGACTGGACTCTGCAACACGGCCCGCTCGACGAAGACGACCTGCCGGGCAACGGGCAGGACTGGACCGTTCTGGTGCAGGAAATGGACAAGGCCAGTCGGGCAGCTGAAATCATCCTGGATGCTTTCCGACAATTCCTGCCCGACTGGATGCTCGATGACATCATGATCTCGCACGCCATGCCGGGTGGTTCGGTGGGCGCACACGTCGACGCCTACGACGTCTTCCTGATCCAGGCCGCAGGCACCCGGCGCTGGCAACTGGCTGAAGAATTCGACCCTGCCCCGGACCGGCGCTTCGAAATGGCATTGCTGAAAAACTGGCAGCCGCAGACCGAGCTGCTGGTCGCTCCCGGTGAACTGCTTTACCTGCCGCCCGGTATCGCTCATCACGGAGTGGCGACAGACGAATGCCAGACCTGGTCGGTCGGATTGAGAACCCCGACCGGGCCGGAGATGATGTTCTTTCTCGCTGAGTCCCTGGCCATGCGCGCGGACGCCGGCGGACGTCTCAAGGTCGTTCATCCCGATTCGCAAACACCCTCTCGCATTTCCCCCGCCCTGGCCCGTCAGGCCCGCGACCTGATGAAGGCGGCACTGGAGCTCGATGACAACGACCTCCAGTCACTGCTGGCACAGTTTCTGACTCGCTGGCGCTTGTGGCCGCGAGAGGCAATGGCCGGCGACCAGCGCTCTATCGCGGATCAGCTGCAAAAGGAGCGGACGGTGCGACTCGACAGCGCAGCGCGCCTGGCTCTCTTCGGCAGCGGGGACAACACGTCACTGGTGATCAACGGCGAGGAGATTGATTGCCCTGCAACACTCGCTCAGGAGCTTGCCAGGACCCGGATCCTGTCGACCGTCTGGCTGGATTACCCGGACGCACTGGAGCAGTTGATGGAATCCGGAGCGATTGGCGACTATTAAACGATCGTATATCCCGTGTTGGCAACAAATCAATCACCAGCCCCGTTATAATTAGCGGTCTTTGCACTGGCCACCCGAGATTCCTGGCTCTAGCCCATGACCGACGACCTGCAGGAGCAATACCGGGCCTCCCATCTGTCCGGCGGCAATGCCGCCTACGTGGAGGAATTTTACGAAGCATGGCTGGACGATCCGGCCTCCGTTCCCGAGCACTGGCAGAAGATCTTCAGCACCTTCACCGACTCCGGTGAGGATACCCGCCACCGCGCCGTCACCGAGTACTTCCGCGACCTGGCCGCAAACGGTCACTATCGCGGCGGCACGGCCGTGGCTGAAGACTTCAAGCAAGCCGGTGTCCTAAGGCTGATCAATGCCTATCGGGTTCGCGGACACCAGCGTGCGAAGCTCGACCCGCTCGACATCAGTCACCGCCCCGAGGTCCCCGACCTTGAACTGGGGTTCCACAGCTTATCGGAGGCCGACCTCAGCACCAGCTTCCATACTGGCTCACTGGCCGGCCCCGACCATCGTCCGCTGTCAGAGATCATCGACATCTGCCAGCGCACGTACTGCGGCAGTATCGGTGTCGAGTACATGCACATTACCGACACCAATCAGCGCCGCTGGCTGCAACAACGGCTGGAGAGCACGCACGGCAACTACACGCCGGAAGCCGACGAGCGCAAGCGTCTGCTTGACAAGTTGTCGGCCGCCGAGGGGCTCGAAAAGTACCTGCATTCCAAGTACGTCGGCCAGAAGCGGTTCTCGCTCGAAGGCGCCGAAAGCATGATCCCGCTGTTCGACACCCTGATTCGCCATACCGGCAGCCAGGGCGTCCGGGAAATGGTGATCGGCATGGCCCACCGCGGTCGCCTGAACGTGCTTGTGAACATTCTCGGCAAGAGCCCGCGTGAGCTGTTCGCCGAGTTCGAGGGGTCGATCGCCAAGGACGACCCCAACCGCAGCGGCGACGTCAAGTACCACATGGGCTTCAGTTCCGACGTACCGACGCCGGGCGGCCCGATGCACCTTGCGCTGGCGTTCAACCCGTCCCACCTGGAAATCGTCAACCCGGTGGTGGCCGGTTCGGCCCGGGCCCGTCAGACCCGTCTGGGCGACGAGCGCCGCGAGCAGGTGCTGCCCGTGCTGGTGCACGGCGATGCCGCCATTGCCGGACAGGGTGTGGTGATGGAACTGCTCAACATGTCGCAGGCACGTGGATTCGCCGTCGGCGGCACCTTTCACGTCGTGGTCAACAACCAGATCGGTTTCACGACCTCGCACCCGCTCGATGCGCGCTCGACCTTTTACTGCACTGAAGTCGCCAAGATGGTGCAGGCGCCCATTCTGCACGTCAACGCTGACGATCCAGAGGCCGTGCTGTTCGCCACTCGCCTGCTGGCCGACTTCCGTCGCGACTTCAAGAAGGACGTGGTACTCGACCTGGTCTGCTACCGCCGCCACGGCCATAACGAAGCTGATGAGCCGGCCGCCACGCAGCCGCGCATGTACCAGGTCATTCGCAGCCTCGATCCGGTGCGCAAGCAATACGCCGATCAGCTTATCGAGGATGGACTGGCCGAAAAGAAGGTCATCGACCAGGCCGCGGCCACCTATCGCGACAAGCTCGACGCTGGCGAACCGGTCATCGAGTTGCTCGATGAACCGGTCGAAACGGTTGACTGGACGCCCTACCTCGACGGCGAGTGGAACGAAGCGGTCAAGACCGGCGTTGACCGCAACCGCATCAGGCAGCTTTCCGAGCGGCTCACCACGCTGCCGGAAGGTTTCAAACTGCACAAGCAGGTCGAGCGCATCGTCGAATCCCGGCGCAAGATGGCTGCCGGCGAGATGCCGATGGACTGGGGCTTCGCCGA
>SKXY01000322.1 GCA_007128175.1 Wenzhouxiangella sp.
CACAAGGTGCGCCTGAGCGCACCCAACGATCTGGTGCGCGAACAGGTCCGAACGCACTACCTGGACATGGTTCGGGAGTTTTTCTCCCATCACGGTTTTGATCGCGACCAGGTGGTCATCGACGTCGGCGGCCAGTCGAATCGGGAATCGCCCCCGGTGGCCGGCGCGCCGCGTACCGGGGGCGCTTTCGGCCTGGACGATCGCTACGACTTCGACAACTTCGTGCTAGGCAAGTCCAACGAACTGGCCTTCGCCGCCGCCCAACAGGTCGCCAGCAGTCCCGGCAAGGCCTACAATCCGCTGCTGCTCTACGGCAGCACCGGCCTGGGCAAGACCCACCTGCTGCATGCGGCCGGTCGCTTCATCGCCGACAACAATCCCGATGCGCGGGTGATGTACCTGCACTCGGAAAAGTTCGTCAGCGAGATGATCCAGTCCCTGCGACGCAACAGCATCGATGCATTCAAGCGACGCTATCGCTCGGTCGACACGCTGCTGATCGATGACATCCAGTTCTTCGCCGGCAAGGATCGCACGCAGGAAGAGTTCTTCCACACCTTCAACGCCCTGCTCGAATCACGCCAGCAGATCATCCTGACCTGCGACCGTTTCCCGAAGGAAGTCGACGGCATTGAGGCGCGGCTGCGTTCACGCTTCGGCTGGGGGCTGACGGTCTCGATCGAGCCACCCGATTTCGAAACCCGCGTGGCGATCCTTCAGAAAAAGGCAATCGAGCGCGGGCTGGAACTGGACGAGTCGGTCGCCTTCCTCGTGGCCAAGCGAATTCGCTCTCACGTTCGCGATCTCGAGGGTGCGCTGAATTCACTGATCGCCAACGCCCGCTTTTCCGGCCGCACCATCGACGAGGACTATACTCGCGAGATCCTGCGCGACGTACTGGCCGTGCACGACCGGCTGATCACCATCGAGAACATCCAGAAGACGGTGGCGGACTTCTACCAGTTACGGGTGGCCGACCTGCTGTCGCGGCGGCGCAGCCGCTCGATCGCCCGGCCGCGTCAGATGGCGATGTTCCTGGCCAAGGAGCTGACCGAACATTCCCTGCCCGAGATTGGCAACGCATTCGGCGGGCGGGACCACACGACAGTGTTGCACGCCTGTCGTAAAATCAAGAGCCTGTGCGAGTCCGACGGCCGTCTGCGCGAGGAACGCGCACGACTGACCAGGGAGTTATCCAGTTGAGGTAGCGGACAACGCGTGGATGAGTTGTGGATAACCGGAATCACCAATGTTGTCCACAGACCGTGCACAGGAAGGGCGTGGTGTGCATGCACCGGCCTGGAGTCAGCAAGATACTGAAAAATAACGAAAAATCATGTTTTCAACAGTTTGCACAAGGCCTACTGCTACTGATTTTTCTTTTTTATAAACAACTAACAGTAACAGGAGCTCGGTTCCTGTCGGCTTGAAAGGAGCAACCATGAAGTTCTCGATTCCGCGTGAGACGTTGCTGGCACCGATCGCACAGGTAGTCAATGTGGTGGAGCGTCGGCAGACATTGCCGGTACTGGCCAACTTCCTGATCGAAGCGGTGGATGAGGGACTGCGCATCACCGGTACCGACATGGAGGTGGAGGTGGTTGCCCGTGCGCCAGCCGAAGTGGCGCAAGGGGGCAGCATCACGGTGCCGGCACGCAAGCTGGTCGACATCTGTCGTGCCCTGCCCGAAGGCGTGCAGATCAACGTTCAACTCAATGATGACAAGCTGGCACTGCATGCCGGTCGCAGTCGCTTCACTCTGTCGACCTTGCCGGCTACCGAATTTCCTTCCAGCGACCAGGCCGAGACCCTGGCGAGTTACGAGATCAACCAGGGGCGCATGCGCTGGTTGCTGGAAAAGACGGCATTCGCCATGGCCCAGCAGGACGTTCGCCATTACCTCAACGGGCTGCTGCTGGAGTTTCGCGAGGGCCAGTTGCGGGCGGTGGCAACCGATGGGCATCGCCTGGCACTGGCCGAATTCCCGGCCGATATTGCCGGTGACATGCGCAGTGTCATTGTGCCGCGCAAGGGCGTGATGGAATTGACCCGGATTCTTGAGGACATCGACGAGCCCCTGAAGCTCACGCTTGGACAGGGCTTCCTGCGCGTCGATCGCGAACGCGTGGTGATGACCACCAAGCTGATCGACGGGCGCTTCCCCGATTACGAGGCAGTCATTCCGCTGACCAGCGAACAGCCGCTGCAGGCCGACCGTGGCGAACTGACCCATGCGCTGCAGCGTGCCGCCATTCTCTCCAACGAGAAGTATCGCGGGGTTCGCCTGGAAATGCTGCCCGACACGCTGCGCATCGTGGCCCACAACCCGCAGCAGGAAGAAGCGACCGAGGAAATTGAGGCCGAGCACGTGTTCGACAAACTCAAGGTTGGCTTCAACGTGAACTACCTGCTCGATGCGCTCGGCGCCATGGAGGGCGAAAAAGTCGCTATCTCGCTCAAGGATGCCAACAGCTCCTGCCTGGTGACCGATACCGATACCGAGGCGGTTCGTCAGGTGGTTATGCCGCTCAAACTCTGATTTCGGACGTGGCCCGCGAGTCTTGAGTATCGACTGGCTCAGTATTCGCGGGCTGCGCAATCTCGAAGCGACCGAGCTTCGACCCGCCTCAGGCATCAACTGGCTGCACGGCCCCAACGGGGCCGGAAAGACCAGTGTTCTCGAAGCCATCTACCTGCTCGCCCGCGGGCGTTCCTTTCGCTCATCGACCATGAGCGGTGTCATTCAGCACGGCAGCAAAACCCTGTCGGTGGTGGCCCGGCGCGGGGATGGCTGTACTCTCGGGGTCGAACGACAGGCGAAATCCTGGCGCGGTCGCCTCGACGGTCGGGACTGCCAGCGGGTCAGTGAGTTTGCCGCCCGGCTGCCGCTGGTGTTGATCGAGCCGGACAGTCATCGCCTGGTTGATGGTGGTCCGGACCAGCGTCGACAGTACCTCGACTGGTTGTTGTTCCACGTGGAACATTCCTACCTGAAGACCTGGCAGCGCTACGCCCGCGTGCTGCGTCAGCGCAATGCCGCTTTGAAGGCGGGCGCCGATGATCGGGTGCTCGACGCGCTCGAGCCGGAGTACGTGCGGGCCGGAGAAGCTATCAACAGGCTGCGTGTCGAGCAGGCCGATCAGGTTGGGGGGCTGGCGACGGGGCTGGTAGAAGAGCTGGGTTTTGCCCTGCCCGGCGAACTGTCGTTTCGGTATCGTCCGGGCCATCCGGTCGATTCCTCGCTGGGTGAGGCCGTGACAGGGCAGCGACCTCGGGAAAGGGAGCGAGGCTTCAGTCGGTGTGGCCCCCATCGCGCCGAGCTGGTGCTGACCTGTGGTGGTTACCCCGCTTCCACCGAAATGTCTCGGGGGCAACAGAAACTGCTGGCCGTCGTGCTGCAGTTGGCCGGGCTCGATCTGCTCGCAAGGCACGCCAGTTGGCCGCCCATGCTGTTGCTGGACGATCCGGTATCCGAGCTGGATCAGCGCCATCTCGGCCAATTGCTGGGCTGGTTGGAGGCCGGCGATGTGCAAAGCTGGGTGACGGCGACCACCCCGGGACGCGCCGGGATGGCGATGTTCCACGTGGAACAGGGGCGGGTTCGGCCAATGCTATAATTGCTTGATCTGCGTCCGCTACGGCGGGTCACTCGCGCACAACCGATTCCAGGAAGCATATTCAATGGCGCAGGACAGTTACGGCTCAACCAGCATCAAGGTCCTCAAGGGCCTGGATGCCGTCCGCAAACGGCCGGGCATGTATATCGGTGATACCGATGACGGCACCGGCCTGCATCACATGGTGTTCGAGGTCGTCGACAACTCCATCGACGAGGCCCTCGCCGGTCACTGTGACCGGATCCGCGTGATTCTTCACGATGATGGCGCGGTCAGCGTCAGCGACAACGGCCGTGGCATACCGGTCGACCAGCACGAGGAAGAAGGGCGCTCGGCGGCCGAAGTAATCATGACCGTGCTGCATGCCGGCGGCAAGTTCGACGACGATTCCTACAAGGTTTCCGGCGGCTTGCATGGCGTAGGCGTGTCGGTGGTCAACGCTTTGTCCGATCATCTCGAGTTGGTCATTCATCGCCAGGACAAGCGCTGGTACCAGGGGTTTCGCAATGGCGTGCCCGAAGCGCCTCTGGCTCCGACCGGTGACAGCGATCGAACGGGCACGGAGATCCGTTTCCTGCCCAGCCGCGAGACCTTTACCGATACCGAGTTTCACTACGATGTGCTGGCCAAGCGCCTGCGCGAGCTGAGTTTTCTCAACTCCGGTATCGAAATCGAGTTGATCGACGAGCGATCGGGAAAGCGAGACCGGTTCTGCTACGAAGGCGGTATTCGTTCGTTTGTTCAGCACCTGAGCGAGAAGAAGAGCCCGCTGCATCCCAACGCCCTGCACTTCCAGCAAGAGATCGACGGCATTACCGTCGAGGCCGCGTTGCAGTGGACCGATGCCTACCAGGAGAGCGTGTTCTGCTTTACCAACACCATTCCCCAACGTGATGGCGGTACTCACCTGGCCGGTTTCCGTGCGGCGCTGACCCGCACGATCAATCACTACATCGAGGAATCGGGCCTGGCGAAAAAGTCCAAGGTTCAGACCACCGGTGACGATTGCCGGGAAGGCCTGATCGCCGTGTTGTCGGTCAAGGCGCCCGACCCCAAGTTCTCCTCGCAGACCAAGGACAAGCTGGTTTCGTCCGACGTCAAGCCGGTGGTCGAGTCGGCCGTGGTCGAGAATCTGCGCGATTTCCTGCTCGAGCATCCCAACGAGGCCAAGGTCATCGTCGGCAAGGTGCTCGAGGCCGCCCGTGCCCGCGATGCCGCTCGCAAGGCCCGTGACATGACCCGCCGCAAGGGCGTGCTCGACGTGGCCGGATTGCCCGGCAAGCTCGCGGACTGCCAGGAAAAGGATCCGGCCCTGTCGGAGTTGTTCATCGTCGAGGGTGATTCCGCCGGTGGTTCGGCCAAGCAGGGACGCGACCGCAAGACCCAGGCCATCCTGCCGCTGAAGGGGAAGATTCTCAACGTGGAGAAGGCGCGTTTCGACAAGATGCTGGGTTCGGCAGAGGTCGGCACGTTGATTACCGCCCTGGGAACCGGCATCGGCAAGGACGAGTTCGATGTGGAAAAGCTGCGCTATCACCGCATCATCATCATGACTGACGCCGATGTTGACGGCTCGCATATTCGGACGCTGCTGCTGACGTTCTTTTACCGCCAGATGCCCGAGCTGATCGAGCGCGGCCACATCTACATCGCCCAGCCACCGCTTTACAAGATCAAGCAGGGTAAGCAGGAGTGGTACCTCAAGGACGAGGCCGAGATGAACAGCTACCTGCTCGAGCGCGCGCTCGACGGGGCGCGGCTGTTCCCGAGTGAGGATGCGCCCGCCATCGAGTCAGGTGTACTGGCGGGACTGCTCAAGAACTTTCAGCAGGCTCGTCAGATTGCTGAGCGACTCAAGCTGCGCTACGATGCTGATGTGATTGAGCAACTCATTGATTTCGAACCATTTTTTATGGATTCGGACTTCGGTTTCGATGCCTGGTCAGAAGGTCTGAAGGCTCGTCTGGAAAGAGCCACCCCGGCGGGTGTGACCTGGAAACTCAAGCCGCTTACCGGCGGTGGCGTGGTCATCTCTCGTTTCGCCCAGGGCGTGGTCCAGGACACCATATTCGATGCAACCTTCTTCCACTCGCCCGAATATGCCCGCTTGGCGCGCGTGGGTAAGGCCGTGGCCGGGATGTTCGAGCGCGGTGCCCGCGTGGAGCGAGGCAATCAGGCGCACTCCATCACGCGCTTTGCCGAGGCCTTCGACTGGCTGATGGATGAATCGCGCAAGGGCCGCAGCTTCCAGCGCTTCAAGGGCCTGGGTGAAATGAACCCTGAGCAGTTGTGGGATACCACCGTCAACCCGGAGACGCGCAGGCTGCTCAAGGTGACCATCGAGGATGCAGTGGCCGCCGACGAGATCTTTTCGACCTTGATGGGCAACGAGGTTGAACCGCGGCGGGAATTCATCGAGTCCAACGCCCTGCAGGTCGCCAATCTCGATATCTGAAGCCGCAGCTCATTCTGCGGGCGGTGCGGGCCGGCTCAGCCAGTCCGCTCGTTCAGTTGATTGAGGGCCTCGGACAGGGTGGCGACCCGCTGGCCGTTCCCGGCTTGGCCTTCGCTGATGGATATGGCCTGTCCGCCGACCTCTCTGTACGCTTCGAGTAAATCCGAATCGGTTCCGATGAGTGTAATATCGCCGACGTTACGCTGATATCGCCGCGCGATGCCGTCGAGCTCCCTGGCCATGGCTGCCCGCCTGGCGAACAGCCCTGCCGCCAGGTAATACACGCCGTCGATTTCGGCCCCGGCCCGGGTAAACAACTGATGCAATTCCTGCTGGACGACCAGGTCGCGATCGACCGCCTTTCGGGTGGGACGCCAGCGCTTCGGCCTCGGCGCGACCAGCAGCAGCCGGTAGCCTCCACGCTGAAAACTGACCAGCTGTTCGATCACGCCGGCATCCGGCTGGTCCCCCGTCAGCAACAGGGTTCGCTCGACCAGCACCGGAATGGGACCGCGGGTCATCTCCTTGTTCCTAGCGACCCAGGCGGGCAACGTCGGCGATGCGCGAGAATTGTCCACGCAGGGCGTCGAGCAAGGCCAGGCGGTTGCGTCGAATGGCCTCGTCGTCGGTCATGACCATGACCTTGTCGAAAAAGCGATCGACCGGTTCGCGCAAGCCGGCCAGTTCGCCCAGGCATGCCGGATAATCGCCATTCTCCAGCAGCCCGACCAGAGTCTTCTCAGTCTTCTTTAATGCGTCGAAAAGACGCCTTTCTTCTTCTTCTTGAAGCTTCTTTTCGTCAACATCACCAAACGTGTTGGTCTCGCTCTGTTTGAGCAGGTTGCTGGCCCGCTTGTTTGCGGCAATCAGACTGGCAACTGCCGGATCCTCGGCGAAGCGCTGCACGGCGCGGGCCCGGGCCATGAAATCGGCGACCGAGCCGGTTTGACCAGCTGCGACCGCATGAATGGTGTTGGTTTCGATGTTCTCCTCGGCCGCCCAGGGACGAAGTCGTTCCATGATGAAGGCCTCGACCTCCTCGCCCAGTGCCTTCGGCACCGGCAGTTGTTCGCTCAGGTTTTGTCCGGCTCGTTCGATGAGTTCGCGCAACGGCCGCCGGCAACCCGAGGCGTCAAGAATCCGGACCACACCCAGCGCAGCCCGCCGCAATGCAAATGGATCCTTGCCGCCTTTCGGTTTCTGACCGGCGGCAAACACGCCCACGATGGTATCGAGCCGATCGGCCAGTGCCAGTGTCCGGCCGACGGCATCCTCGGGCAGTCGGTCTCCGGCCTGGCGCGGAAGGTAGTGGCTTTCGATAGCCGTGGCGACTTCTTCCGGTTCACCGTCGGCCGCGGCGTAGTGGTGTCCCATCACGCCTTGCAACTCTGGAAACTCTCCGACCATTTCGGTGACCAGGTCGCATTTGCATAGCTCGGCCGCGCGCGCTGTGGTTGCCGCGTCCGCGCCCAGTGATTCGGCAATATCAATCGCCAGCGCCGAAACCCGGCGCACCTTGTCGCCAATACTGCCGAGTTTTTGCTGGAAAAGGATGTTGTCGAGCCGCGCGCGCTTGGCGGCCAGCGTCGTGCGCCGATCCTGATCCCAGAAGAAACGCGCATCGGCCAGGCGTGGATGAATCACGCGTTCGAAACCGGTCGTCATGGCCGATGGATCGCGGCTTTCGATATTGGCCACGGCAATGAAGCACGGAGCCAGCTTGCCCTCGCCGTCTCTTAGCGCGAAACACTTCTGGTGCTGCTCCATCGACGAAATCAGGGCTTCCTCCGGGACACCAAGAAATGCCGGGTCGAAGTGGCCCATGACTGCAACCGGCCACTCCGTCAGGCCGGCAACTTCGTCAAGCAACGCGTCCTCGATCAGCACATCCAGCCCGGCTTCTTCGGCCAGCGCGGCAGCCTGCTGCGAGATCCGCTGGCGACGTTGCGCCGAATCGACCAATACAGCGGCCTTTTGGAGCACGTTCTCGTACTCGCTCGCGTTATCTAGAGAGTGCTCCCCCGCGGCATGGATGCGATGGCCGCGCGTCGTGCGACCGGCTTCCAGACCGAACTGGTTCAGTCCAATGACCTCGCTGCCATGCAGCGCCACCAGCCAACGCACCGGACGAAGAAATCGATCGTCCCGGTCCGACCAGCGCATTGAACGTGCACCAACCATCTCGCCGATCGTGGCGTCGAACATGTCGGGCAACAACTCGCCCAAGGTTTTCCCGGGCTGTTCGACGCGCGCGAAGAGCCAGCGACCCTGCTCGCTATCCAGTGTTTCCAGCTCATCCACGGACTTGCCGACACTGCGTGCAAAACCTTCCGCGGCCCGGGTCGGTTTTCCGTCGCTGTCGAAAGCGACGTCGAGGGAAGGTCCCTTGCGTTCAAGCACCCGGTCGGGTTGGCGAGCGCTGACTGCCGGAATCCGAACCGCCAGGCGGCGGGGTGTCGCAAACCGTTCGATGTTTTCGGCGTGCTCTATCAGGCCGGACTCGGACAGGCGCTTGCCCAGCCCCTCGGCCAGCAGGTCGACCTGCCGGGCAATCTGTCGCGCCGGCAGTTCTTCGCAACCGATTTCGATCAGCAGGGCAGAACTCATGCCGCCACCTCCCCGCTCTTGACGCCGGGAAAACCGAGCGCTTCGCGCCGCGCGTAATACGCTTCGGCAACCCGTCTGGATATGTCGCGTACGCGCAGGATGTAGCGCTGCCGCTCGGTCACCGAGATGGCTTGGCGGGCATCAAGGAGGTTGAAGGTATGCGAGGCCTTGAGCACCTGGTCATAGGCTGGCAGCGGCAGGTCGGCATCGACCAGTTTCACCGCCTGCTCGTAGCAAGTGTTGAACCAGCCGAACAGGCTGTCGGTATCAGCCAGCTCGAAGTTGTAGGTCGATTGTTCGACCTCGTTCTGGTGAAACACGTCGCGGTAGGTAACGGTGCCGTGCGGGCCCTCGGTCCAGACCAGGTCGAACACGCTTTCCACTCCCTGCAGGTACATGGCCAATCGTTCCAGCCCGTAGGTGATCTCGCCCATGACCGGTTTGCACGGCAACCCGCCGGCCTGCTGGAAGTAGGTGAACTGGGTGACTTCCATGCCGTTGAGCCAGACCTCCCAGCCCAGTCCCCACGCACCCAGCGTCGGCGACTCCCAGTTATCTTCGACGAAGCGGATATCGTGGACCTTCGGATCGATGCCGACCGCGTCGAGCGAACCCAGGTACAGTTCCTGGAAATTCAGCGGCGAGGGCTTCATGACCACCTGGTACTGGTAGTAATGCTGCAGCCGATTCGGGTTCTCGCCGTAGCGTCCGTCGGTCGGCCGACGGCAGGGCTGGATGTAGGCCGAGTTCCAGGGCTCGGGCCCGATGGCCCGCAGGAAGGTGGCGGGGTGGAAGGTGCCGGCGCCCACTTCAAGATCGAGCGGAGCGGTCAGCACGCATCCCTGGTCGGACCAGTAGCGGTCAAGGGCGCGGATGAAATCCTGAAAATTCACGTCGATAGCCAGTCATCAAAACTCGAGCCCACCAGTATACCCGCCCGAAAAGCACCGATCAGACCCGCGACCCCTCCCGGGTGCAGCTTTGTGTGCTTCTCCCTTATCATGACGCCCATGTCTTTCACCTCACCCTTTCTCATCATCAAGACCGGCTCCGCGCCGACGGCCATTCGCGACCGATTCGGGGATTTCGACGACTGGTTTCGTCGCACCCTGGGAACGCAGCGCTTCGCCTACGATGTGATCGCCGTGGACCAGGGTCATGCCTTGCCCGACCCGGTCCGGACCGACGACTATGCCGGCGTGCTCATCACGGGCTCCCCGGCCATGGTCTCCAGTCGTCTGGACTGGTCGGAACGGACCGCCGCCTGGCTGGCCGCGGTTCATGAGCGGCGGCGTCCCCTACTCGGTGTCTGCTACGGCCACCAGTTACTGGCCCATGCACTTGGTGGGCGAGTCGGCCCCAATCCGCATGGTCGGCGAATGGGAACGCATCGGCTTTCTCTGTTGGCCGCAGACGACGCGTTGCTGCCGTCAGGAATCGACGGCCTGCCAGTGCATTCGACGCACGCCGAGGCGGTACTCGAAACACCGCCGGGTGCACGTGCGCTGGCGAGTGCCGAGCGCGACCCGCATCATGTCCTCCATTTCGGAAACCTCAGCTGGGGCGTTCAGTTTCACCCGGAATTCGATGCCGACATCATGCGCGCCTACGTTCAGGAGCGTCGAGGTATCCTGCAGGCCGAGGGCTTCGACAGTGACCAGCTCTATCAGCAGGTCACTGAGGCGAAACTGGGTCCCGAGTTGCTTGACCGTTTCGCCAACCTCTGTGATCGCCCGGGAGGCGAATCCCATGCCGTCGGCACCTGAACTCGGACTGAGTTTTCTCGGCGCCGTCGGCACCGTTACCGGCTCGCGTTTCCTTTTGCGCCACAAGCGTACTCGCTGGCTGGTCGATTGCGGCCTGTTCCAGGGATACAAGCATCAGCGCCGGAAAAACTGGCAACCGCTGTCGGTTCGACCCGACCATCTCCAGGCGGTCATTCTCACGCACGCCCATCTCGACCATTCCGGCTGGTTGCCGGTGCTGTGCAGGGACGGTTTCAATGGCAAGATCCTTGCCACACCCGCCACCCGGGATCTGTGCCGTTACCTGCTGCCCGACAGCGGCTTTATCCAGGAAAAGGATGCCGAGTTCGCCAACCGGCATGGTCTCAGTCGCCATCATCCGGCGCGCCCGCTCTACACGCGTGCCGATGCCGAGGCGGTGATGTCGTATTTTCGTACACTGAATTTCGGCGCGCCCTACCGCCTCAAGGGCAAGCTGGATATCCTTTTTCGACGTGCCGGCCATATCCTTGGTGCCGCCATCGCCGAATTGAGCGTTGGCGGTCGGCGGGTGGTGTTTTCCGGCGACCTCGGTCATGCCAGTTCGGCCACCATGGCGCCACCCGAAACGGTGAGCAGAGCCGACTATCTCGTCGTCGAATCGACCTACGGCAACCGCCGTCGCGACCGCGACGATCCCCAAACCGCCCTGGCCAGGGTTATTCACGAGACAGCAGGGCGCGGCGGTTCCATTATCATCCCCGCATTCGCCGTCGGTCGCACTCAGCTGCTGTTGCACCATTTGCGGCGCTTGCTTGACAGCCATCGTATTCCGACCCTTCCGATCTACCTCGACAGCCCGCTGGCAATCAATGCAACAGAGGTGTTCGAGCGCCATCCCGACGACCACGGACTGACCAGAGAGGAAGCACGGGCGGCCTGCAACTTGCCGCACTACGTACACGACCCCGAAGCGTCCCGCCAGCTCGATCATGATCCGCATCCCAAGATCATCATCGCCGGCAGCGGCATGGCCACCGGTGGGCGGGTGCTTCACCACCTCAAGAGTTACCTGGGCGATGCCCGCCACACCATCCTGTTTGCCGGTTTCCAGGCTGCAGGAACCCGCGGTGAATCGCTGGTCAACGGTGCTGAACAGGTCAAGATTCACGGCCAGCACTGGCCGGTGGAGGCCCGGATCGAAAACCTCGACATGCTTTCGGCGCATGCCGACGCCGAGGAGATCATCGAGTGGCTCGGACATTTCGAGCACCCGCCACGGCAGACGTTCATCGTCCACGGCGAACCCGATGCCTCCGACGCGCTCAGGCGGCGCATCGAAGAAGAACTGGACTGGAACTGCCTGGTTCCAGAACCTGAACAGGAGTATCCATTGGTATGAGTCGACACGACCGGCCCGACGAAAGCAACGGCAACAACCTGCGTGCGCGCCGGGTGGCGCTCGACACCCACGACCAGATGGTGGTCATTACCCGGCGTGACAGCCCGGTGTGTCGCTCGGAAGGATTTGCGGCCCACGCACGCGTACGCCTGCAAAGCGGCGAGCGCCGAATCATCGCCACCCTGTACCAGATCGATTCCGAACTGCTCGATCTCGACGAGATCGCGCTGTCGGAATCCGCCTGGGAACGACTGCAGGTCAGCGAGGGCGACCTGGTCCATATTGCTCACCCGCAACCGCTGGATTCACTCGGCCTGGTCCGTGGCCGAATCTACGGCAAATCCCTGGGGCGGGAAGAGATGCACCAGATCATCGCCGACGTCTCGGCGGGTCGCTATGCCGATATCCATCTGTCGATGTTTCTGACCGTCATGGCAGCACGGGTACCGGACAACGCCGAGTTGATCCATCTCACCGAAGCCATGATCAACGCCGGTGACCGCCTGCGCTGGCAGCGCGATATCATCGCCGACAAGCACTGTGTCGGCGGGCTGCCGGGCAATCGAACGACCCCGCTGGTGGTCGCCATGGTCACCGCCTGTGGGCTGTGGATGCCGAAAACCTCGTCGCGCGCCATCACTTCGCCGGCAGGTACCGCCGACACCATGGAAACCCTGGCGCCGGTGGACCTGGACCTGGATCAGATGCGCGCGGTAATCGAAAAGGAGGGTGGATGCGTGGCCTGGGGCGGTGCTGTGAGACTGAGCCCGGTTGACGACATGCTCATTCGCGTCGCGCGCCTGATGGATCTTGACGCCGAAGGCCAGATGGTCGCCTCGGTCTTGTCGAAAAAGGTGGCGGCCGGAGCCACTCACCTGGTGCTGGATATCCCCGTCGGTCCGACAGCCAAGGTCAGAAGTAGCGAAGAGGCGGAGGAACTGAGTCGCCGACTGCACTCGGTGGCCGAAGCCTTCGACCTGAAATTGCGCATACTGATTACCGACGGCAGCGAACCGG
>SKXY01000282.1 GCA_007128175.1 Wenzhouxiangella sp.
ATCTTTTTAAAAAGAACTCAAAGTGAACCTGGTGGGAAAAAAGGTCTAAGAGATTTGTTCTTACGTAATTTTGATGAAGAAGATGAATCAGAAAATGCCTGGGATGCTAATCCAACTGGAATAGATAATGCAATTAGTTATTTATTTCCGGAACCAATACAAGTTCTGGCCATGGAAGATGCGACCGAGGATGTTTCAAAGAATAAAAGCACAACAACGATTGGTAAATTGATTGCGGAAATTTTAAAACCAATTGAAGAAGAAAGAGAAGATGAGATGAATAAAATTCTTAGTGGATTAAGAGATAGATTCGAGGCGGATGGTGAGAAAAGAGCAAAAGAGCTCGATGAATTTGACAAAAAAGCTAATCAAAAGATTGTAGATTTTTTTCCAGGTGTAGAAATTAACGTCCACATTCCAACACCTGAAATTAAAGAATTGTTCAAATCTGGTACAGTTAAAATTAAAGAGGATGGAGCAGATGTTTTAAGAGATTTTGATTCATTAGGACATGGTGCTCAAAGATCTATACAAATGGCATTGATTCGTTTATTGGCTGAGACAACAAAATCTTCACAAGGGATTGGGAGAACACTACTGTTAATAGAAGAGCCTGAATTATTTCTTCACCCACAGGCAATTTGGCGATTAAAAAGTGCATTTAAAGAATTGAGTAATGAAGGATATCAAGTGATTATAACTACACACTCACCTATGATGCTAAGTAAGAATGACATTCCTCAAGCTATACTGATTAGGAAAAACAAAAATGGTACATATCGGCTCAAAAGCATTAAAGAATCAGTCGAAGAAAAAATTAAAGACAATGACACGCAGGCAGATTTATTATTTGATCTGGGAAATTCAAGCCACATTCTATTTTCCGAAAAGATCCTTTTAATGGAGGGCAAAACAGAAAAAAATACCATTCCATTAGTTCATGAATGTGTTTCAGAAAATTCTCAAAAAGCTTCTCAGATCGCATTTATTTCACTTCGAGGGGCAGGCGATATTAGAAAATCAAAAGAGATATTGGAGGAGATGAAGTTTAATGTAAAAGCAGTTGTTGATTTAGATTTTTGTTTTCAACATGCAGTTAAGAATGGGTTTCTAGATGAAAATGACAAAGATATAACAGCATGTTTGAAACTATTCGAGGAATTAAAAGGTGATTTGGAAATAGAATTATCAGAAGGTGGTTTGCCAAAGAATAATATTAAATTAGGTACATCAGCAGAGGGTGCATACCAAAAGTTAGCTAAACATGATAAAGTGAAACCACACGTAGAAAATTTATTTAATAAATTAATTGAAAAAGGTATTTGGATTTGGAAGACAGGGTCTGTAGAGGTGCCATTAGGCATTAATTCAAAAACTAATAAAGCAATAGAAAACTTTATTAGAGATGTTGGTCGAGCTGAAAGATGTCTTGATGTATTGGCTGACCCAGATACAGTCAGTGATTTTATTAAATGGATAGATTCTTAGCTTTATTTATTAAAAGCACCTGGTAATTTTGCATGTTTTATAGTCTGTAACATTAAAAAGTAAAATGAATATGGAGGGCAACTGAAATATCGCGCCGGAGCTTATTTAAAATAAGTGACCGAAGAAAGTGGCTGGGTATTAATCTGCAACACCCTACTTTTTAAAGTAGGAGAGGCCAGCTAAAAAGTTGCCGTTTTCCATAAAGATACAAATTTATCTGAGTGGTAATCGATTCGATTATATCGGTACGACCGACCCGCGGTGAGTAAGTTGTCTTCCTTTATTTTTCAACTTTCTATGAAAAACTTCGAAACATATTTTTCAGAAAGACAAATAATAAAATTTTTGGCTAATAAGAGAGCTAAAGCTGCCAAAGATGTGCATGATAACCAGTTTTTAAGAAACATTAGCCGCAATGCAAAAAAACCATTTGACCCGAAGAAAAGAGAGGAGTTATATAAACTATTACCCTACCGAAATGATTGGATTAGATTTAGAAAAGAGGAGAGAATAAAGTTTTCAAATTCTAAATCTTTAAACGCTGCACAAATTGAAAGAACTGTTTGGCGTGATCATAAGAAGGTCTTAAAGGGCTTGAAAAAGGAGCCGGAGTGGTATATACGGATTTTTTCATTAATTGAAGAAATACATAAACGAGCACTGTCAGATCAAGTAAAATTACTTAGTAATCCACGCCCGATTCCGGTAGTAAAAGATGAAAAAGAAAAGACTTATCGATGCATTAGTTCTTTTGATAATCTGGTGGATCAAATTCTTATTAGTCAAACGGCAAAATATTTAACTGACATTCTGGATCCATTATTTGAAGATTGTTCTTTTGCTTTTAGATCTAAAATGAACCAAAATAAGTTTACTCATCATCTTTCTGTTCGGGAAATTATAGAATTTAATATGAAGTACAGTGGGAAAAGATTGTATGCAGCAGAGTGTGATATCCAGAAGTTTTATGACACGATAAATCACTCAGTGATTAGGGATAGATTTAATCTCATGGTAGAAGTGTTAAAAGAGAAAGGTATAATGATCGATAAAAGAGCAATTGATTTATTTGAAGCATATTTAGCTTGCTATGCCTTCAACACTGACATTTTTCCTAATGAGCAAAAAATATTGAAAAAGAATAATATAAATAAGGGTAAAATTGCCTGGGTTGAATTGGAAGAGTTTGAAAAAGTTGGTAGTAACATATATGAAGATAGAATTGGAGTCCCTCAAGGGGGAGCTTTATCCTGCTTGATAGCAAATATCGTTTTAGACTATGCTGATAAGCAAATTTTAGAGATGAGTCACAGGTCTTTGTGTTATGCTCGGTTTTGTGATGATATAATTATTATACATCCTCAAAAAAAGCAATGTAGGAGAGTTTATAATAAATATTTGAACTCGCTTAAAGATTTAAAATTAATTGCTCATCAGGCTGAGGAATTTGACGAATATGGATCTGAATTTTGGAAAATCAAATCAAAGAAGCCTTATGTTTGGAATCGGGTCAATAAGCGACATAGACTTGCAAAAAGAAATGTGCCATGGTTGGCATTTGTTGGATACCAGATCAAGTATGATGGGAAAGTTAGAGTCAGACCATCATCTGTCAAGAAAGAATTGAAAAAACAGGTAGAAGAAGCAAATAAATTGATAAAAAATTTACCTGATTCTGAATCCAAGCGTCTTAAAAAACGAAATATAGTTTTCCGTTTTTCACAACGATTAATAGCTATGTCTGTTGGCAGAGTAAATAGAGAAAGTACTTCAATGTCATGGACAGCTGGTTTTAATGTTTTGAAAGATAATCCTGTAAGAAAGTGGCAATTAAGAAAATTAGATAAAAACAGGAACGTGCAAATTTCACGAGTAAAAAAGCATTTAGGAAGGTTTGAGGAATTTGAAAGTGAAGAAGTACTGGATGAAAAGGATGGTCCAAGAGTTAAAGACTATTATGGATTTAAATACAGCTATTATTATCAATTCGTGAATAAAAAAGGACATGATTAAAAT
>SKXY01000030.1 GCA_007128175.1 Wenzhouxiangella sp.
TGAGCCAGTACGCGCCGCGCCTGTTCACCATGAAGGTGCACCCGGACAAGATCCGCGACGTGATCGGCAAGGGTGGTGCGACCATCCGCCAGATCACCGAGGAGACCGGTACCACCATCGATATCCAGGACGACGGCACCGTGACCATCGCTTCGGTCAACCAGGCCGCGGCCGACGATGCCCGCAAGCGCATCGAGCAGATCACCGCGGATGTCGAAGTCGGTGCGATCTACGACGGCACGGTGACCAAGATCATGAACTTCGGTGCCTTCGTGACCATCCTGCCCGGCAAGGACGGCCTGGTGCACATCTCCCAGATCTCCGATGAGCGTGTCGAGAACGTGACCGACGAGCTCGCCGAAGGCGACAAGGTGCGCGTCAAGGTGCTGGAAGTCGACAAGCAGGGCCGTATTCGTCTGAGCATGAAAGCGCTCACCGACGAAGAGAAGGCCTGAACCGGATCGCGGCTGCCCGGACTTCCGGGCAGTCGCACCCGAAGTGCCCGCTTCGGGAAATGACTGGAACCACGAAGATCACGAAGGGCACGAAGAAGGGACAGGAGATTTGTTTCCTTTCCTTCGTGCTCTTCGAGTTGTTCGTGGTTTTTTTCATATTCAGGTACTGCACTTTTGGGAGGCCGACCGATTCATGGAACTGCAGATCCCCGTCGCTCCGGGTGAGCTGATTGACAAGCTAACGATCCTCGAAATAAAGCTTGCGCGCATCACCGACCCCGACAAGCTTGCCAATGTCCGACGTGAGTACACGTTGCTCACGGCAGTATGGAAGAATGCTGGCCAGGAAACGGAGGAGGTCACCGGCCTCCGATCGGAATTGCTCGCCGTCAACCATCGTCTGTGGGACATCGAGGACGCGATTCGCGACTGCGAGCGCAATAAGGAATACGGTGAACGTTTCGTGGAACTGGCGCGATCGGTCTACGTTCAGAACGACAAGCGTGCCGAAATCAAGAAGCGAATCAATCTCGAGCTGGGCTCGAGCATCGTCGAGGAAAAGTCGTACGCTGAGTACTGACTGTGGTGACTGTGCCAAAAAATTGGGCAGCATCACTGTTTTGCGAGTAAGATGGTCCGAACAAGTATTTAACAATCAGGGGCATAAAGGCATGTTTCGTAAATTCAGTCTGGCAATCTCCCTTGCCCTGGCCGGTGTCGTGGCGGCACAGGCCCAGGTGGATGATAACGACGAGCCGGTTTCAATGCAGCAGTCGCCGACGTTCCATTTCGTCGGGGATCGCTACCGCGTCGGCGTCGGCGTCGATTCGGAATTCGATTTCATCGGTGAATTCCAGGCCTCGCTGTCGGAAACCGACCGCACCGCCTGGATCGGTGAGGGCTGGCTGGGGCGCGACGGCGCCGGCGGTCTCAAGCTCAACTATCACTGGCTGTTCAACACGACCATGGAAGAAGGTCCGGACGGACCGGTCTACACCGATGGTCGCGTGGCCAAGCTGTTTCTGGCGGCCGACCAGAACCAGTTCGACGACCGCAAGCTGACCTTCGGCGCCGGCTACGAGTATCAGGACTGGTTCTTTGCCGGTTACGGCATGACCGCGCTGAGCTCCGAACGCCTGGTCAACCGGGTTATCGACATCGACGAGCGGCTGGTGACCGGCACCATCGATGGTCGTGATTTCACCCGGACTGACACGATCGAAACCATCACCGACCTGTTCGAAGAACCCTACGATTGGGGGCTGGGCCTGCGTGCCGGCCGCTATTTCGACAACCAGCTGGTGCGCTTGCGTGGCGGCCTGGATTATGAGAGCGGCGATTTCGGCTCCTCGCAGACCACCGGGTCGTTGTCGCTGGACAAGCACTTCGCCGAGACCCCCCACAGCCTGTCGCTGCGCACCAGCTACTACAGCAAGAGCGGCGACTTCGTCGAGGACCGCAACGACTGGCGCGGCAGCCTTGTCTACAGCTACAGCTTCGGCGGTCACTCCTATCGTCCGGTACGCGAATACCGTGAAATGGAAGTGACCCGCGAGCCCGAGCCTGAGTACGAGGAGCGCGTTGTGGCCACCGAGCTGACGTTGAGCGATCAGGCCACGTTCGACTTCGACAGCTCCGAGCTTCGCCCGGCCGCGCGCACCACGCTCAACGAACTGGTCGACGCCATTCGCGAGGGCGGACTGGTCAGCACCATCCAGGTGGTCGGTCATACCTGCGATATCGGCACGGCGGAATACAACCAGGGTCTGAGCGAGCGACGCGCCCGGTCCGTGGTCGATTACCTGGCCACCCGCGGGATCGAGACCGACGAGGTCGAATGGGAAGGTCGTGGCCTGAACGAGCCGCGTGTCCCGAACGACTCCGAGGAAAACCGCAGTCGCAACCGTCGCGTCGAGATCAGCTTCGTGACCGAGGAGTCGCGTACCGAGCGCATCCAGATCGGCCCGGACGAGCCGGTGACCGAAATCGAGCGTGTCGAAGTGCCGGTGGAGGCACCGTGGATCCGTCGTGCGCTCCGCAACCCGGTTCGTCACAAGCGCATCGTCGACTTCTACCGGTATCAGGAGTCCACCACCTCGATCACCGAGGGTGACGTGGTGTTCGACAACCAGCCGCCGGTGGCCAATGACAACCAGTTCACGGTCGAGGTCGACTCGGTCGACAACGTGCTCGATGTGCTGTCCAACGATACCGATCCCGATGGCGATACGCTGAGCATTATCGACGTCACCCAGCCTTCCAACGGGCAGGCCGAGATCAGTGGCGATGTCATCCTGTACACCCCATCGGCCGGTTTCACGGGCACCGACAACTTCAGCTACACCATCGACGACGGATTCGGCGGGCAGGCTTCGGCCAGCGTGACGGTGTTCGTCGAGTCGCCGGGTGCTGCACCGGTGGCCGAGGATATCGAGGTGTCCACCGTGCGAACCCAGCCGGTGGATGTCGATGTTCTGGCCTCGGCCTACCTGCCCGATGGCGGTGATCTGGAGATCGCGTCGTTCGGTCAGCCGTCCGACGGCAACGTCACCCAGGTCGGCGATCAGTTGCGCTACCAGCCCGATCAGTTGTTCTACGGCGACGACAGCTTCACCTACACCGTTGTCGACGCGACCGGCCGCGAGGCAACGGCCACGGTCTTCGTGAGTGTCGCGTTTGCCAACCAGGCGCCCGTGGCGCGTCCGGACACGGCTTCCACCGTGGCCGACCAGCCGGTGACCGTGGATGTGCTGGCCAATGATTTCGATCCGGACGGCGATCCGATCGAGGTGATTTCGGTCACTCAGTTTGCCGGAGCGCCGGCTGAGGCGGTGATTAACGAAGACGGTACGATCACCTTCACCATCAGTGCCAGCTGCAGCGGCAGGAACTACTTCCGTTACACGATCTCCGATCCGTTCGGTGCAACTGATACCGCGGTCGTTTCGGTGTTCCGGGAAGCTGCTGAAGGTGAAGCCGGAACCGAGGACGCTGCGGTCGACTGCCTGGCCTGGTAGTTCAGGCCGGGGCCCCTGAGGCGGCTGAATTTCGGTCGTCTCGGGTGGTCAGCAGTGTTTCGAGTCGTTCGATGACATCTCCCGGCGTGATGAGATCCATCACGCCGGGATGTTGCAGCTTGCGCCCCCAGCGGATCTTCTCCGGTGGTTTTCCGAGATATCTTTGTGCGGCTTCCGGAAACCGGTCGACGCAGTGCTCGAGGCTGCCCAGCGGCCCGGAGCGCCGCGACCAGGTCGCTGCGTAAAGTCCGACAACGGGTGTGCCCATTGCCGCGGCCAGATGTGCCGGGCCCGAATCGGGAGTCACCAGGCAGGCGGCACGTTCGAACATGGCCACGGCCTGCTTGAGCGTGTCACGGCCGATCAGGTTGACGGGGCGATGTCTCATGGCCGACTCAATGGCTAGTCCCAGGTCGCGCTCGATTTCGGATGGCCCCCCGACTAGGATCACGGGTCGGCTGGTGCGTTCGATGACCCAGTCGGCGATTTCGGCGTAGCCGCCGACGTGCCAATTCCTGGCCGGGTGACTCGAGGCCGGGCTGATCAGCACCGCATGACCTGCCCGGGGCTGGTGCTGTCGGGCAAATGCCCTTGCTTCCTCCGAAAGCGGCAGTCTCCGATCGATGCCCTCGGTCTGCACTCCGAGGTGCCGGGCGAATTCCAGGAAAGCCTCGGCCTGATGCTGAAATGGCTGCTCGGCAATTCGTTCGTTGACTGCCAGGGCGTGACCGTTGCGTGATCGGGCGCGATCAAAACCGACGCGCCGCCTGGCCTTGACCAGCCGCCCGAGCAGGTTGGAGCGCAGCGAGAGTTGAGCATGCAACAGTACATCGAAATGACGCCCTTTCAGCTGGCGCCGGAACTCGGCAATGCCGGCACGACCTGCCTGCTTGTCGAATACAATGAAATTCACGCCGGGCAAATCTGCCACCAGCTGGTGTTCCATCCGACCGACGATCCAGCTCACGGGGTTGTCCGGCCAGGCCCGCTGCAGCGAGCGGACCAAAGGTACCGTGTTGCACACGTCACCGAGCGCTGACAGGCGCAGCAGGCAGATGGAGCCGGGTGACGGGGGTGCAGAACTCATCAGAGGGTCAGCTTCAATGCCGGAGAATCCAGCCAGTCATGTCTGAACAGCAATTTCGTGCGCCATCGCTGCGTATTCTATACGACCCGCAACGGGTGACCGCGATCAGCCCGGAATGGCTGGAGGCCGGCTTCTGGCAGCTGCGTGACGGCGTGAAGGCCGAGCTCGGTGGACGCGGCCAGGCCCTGCAACTGGAGACGCCGGTCGGACCGGCCGTGCTGCGCCGTTACCTGCGTGGCGGGCTGGTGGCACGTTTCAGTCATGATCTGTTCCTTTTTACCGGTTACGCCAAAAGCCGCGCGTTCGTGGAGTGGTCGGTCCTGAGCCGGCTTGTTAAGCGGGGTTTGCCCGTACCACGCCCCCTGATGGCCAGCTGCGAGCGGCACGGCCCGTGCTACCGTGCCGGAATTCTGATGACGCTGATACCCGGTGCCCGCAGCCTGGCCGATGCAGCCCATGCCCTGGGAGAAGATGACTGGCGTCGACTGGGCATCGTATTGCAGGACTTCTTTGCAGCCGGCGTGGTTCATGCCGACCTCAATGCTCGCAATATCCTTCTGGACGAGACGGGCCGTTGGTACTTGATCGACTTTGATCGCGCCCGCATTCTCGAGCGGCCTGCAAGGCCCGCTCCCATGCTGGCCAGGCTGAATCGCTCGCTCGACAAGCTGGGTATCGAGGGGCCTCGCGACCTGCTTGCGGCGGGACAAGACTAACCGGCCAGCTTCAGGGCGTTCTCGCGCGCCCGTGCCAACACGGATTCGGCCGTGAACTTGCCGTCCTTCCAGGTGCCGGCCCGCTGGCCGGTGACCAGCTCCAGAGCCTGGCCCAGAGCATCGAGGCCATACAGCTTGAAGGTGTCGTTGGTGCAGGCCTTGATGATTTTCTGATCCAGGGCCAGTCGTTCGACATTCTGGCGCGACATGGCGACTCCCTGTTGCCCGCTGAGACCATCGACCAGGCACGCATCGTGAAAGGCCTCGATTCGTTCGTTTATGCGACGGATGGGGGTAAGCTGAAAGCGGGCATCGACGGCTGCGGCGAACAGGAATTCCTGCCGCAGCGGGGCGTTGGCCAGTGTCGCCAGGGTGCCGCAGGCCAGTGCTGCCATCGCGGCGTCGATGTCTTCAGGGCAGGGCGACATGCCACCGGTCTGTGTCATGCGGATGTTCAGGCCGATCTCGAGGTGAAGGATTTCCCCAACCATTTCCGCCAGTCCGGGAATCGGGTGGTGGAATGAACTGCCAGTGGTGTCTTCGCCGCTGAGCGCTGCTTGCACGGTGGCTGACGGGTCGACCTCGATGCTGACGCTGGCCGGCAGGGCAAAGGTCTGGCCGGCTTCGGTCCGGGTCGTGGTGATCAGTACACGACCGCTCTTTCGCCCGCGCGTCTGCAGGCCCGCGGCACTGCCTTGTCCCAGACTTTCGAGCAAATCGTTCCAGCCGACCGAGGAGCGTTCCCTGCGGTTCTGCAGGGTCTGATTTATGTCGTCGCGGCTTAATTCGTCGCGATCGGCTTCGCTGGCGATATAGGTCGCCTCGCGCAACAGGGAGGCGAGGTCGCCGGGAGATGCCGCCAGCCCGTCGGGGCGCCCCGTGCTGCGGCCAAGGTAGTCGATGACGGCTGCGATGGCTGATCGGTCCAGGTGCAGCAGCGATTGCTCTTCGATGATCGCGGCGATAAGGCCGCAAATCTCGTTGACGCCTTCGGCGTCTCGCGGCACGGTGTCGCGCAAGTCGGCCAGGATGCGAAATTGCTCGTTGAAGTCCTTGTCGAGTTCGGCCAGTCGCTGGTAGGCCTCCCGGTCGCCGACAACAATCACGCCGCAGTCGATCGGCACCGGCTCGGGCTTGAGCGACTGGGCGGCGTGCGACCAGTCCGGTGTCGGGGCGAGGATCTCGGTAGCCTCGGAGCGCAGGGAGCGGACCAGGCGTCTGAGCAGTTCGGGTTGGTGAATCAGGTCCTCGGCATCGAGCACCAGAAAGCCGCCGTCGGCTTCGATCAGCGCACCGGCGTGAATGCCACGAAACGAGGCTACGGCACGTTCACCGCTGCGCCAGGCGGGATCAACGCTGCCGAACAGGTTGCCGGCCGAGATCAGGTCGGGCGAGATCACCGGCGCTCTCTTTCCGCCGGGGTCGGTCCTCAGTACCTTGACGCCATAGAGCACAGACGGATCGGCCAGGTGGCGGGTGTCATGGCCGACGCGTTTTTCCAGTACGTCGTCAATGACGTCGCGCAAAAAGGATTCCACGCCTCGGGCGCGGAACTGGCGGGTTACCTCGGAACTCATCTCGCCGAGAATCCGGGCCGCCTCGGACACGTTGATCTGTTCGATGTGCCGCTGGCTCTGTTGCCAGATGTCACGAATTTGGCGCGCGATCTTCTGCAGTTCGGGCTGGAAGCGTTCGATCTTCTCATGGACGCTGCGGCGTTCGTCCTCCGAGGCCTGCTTGCGCGCTACCATGCTGCGAAACTCTTCCAGGCTGACCGGCTTGCCCATGACCTTGATGCCGACTTCCAGGCGGGCGTTGGGACCGGACTGGCTGCGAATCAGGCCGAGGCCTTCTGCTTCGATCTTTTTCTCGAAGGGCTTGATCAGTTCGCGAACCTCACGTTCGGCCGCCACCTCGCGTGATTCGCGTCGGCCACGAATGGGGTCGTTGTCGAGGATCTCCGGCAGGCGTTCCTTGACGAACAGGCCGATGCGCAGCATCTGCTGCTGAAACGCGCGAGCCTGGCCACTTTTCAGACAGATCAGCTTGGGTCGGTCCGGGTTGGCGAAGTTGTGGACGTAGCAGAAGTCACGAGCCTGGCGCGGCTCCGGAGCAATCTCATCGATGACACTGTGCACCAGCCGGCGTCGGCGGCTGCCCGGGCGCCCGCGGACGAACACGTGTTGCCCGTTGCCCGGGAACTCGATGGCGAATCGCAACGCCTTGCGGGCAGTGCCCTGGCCGACGGTGCCGGACAGCGGTACGGCATCCGCGGAGGATTCGATCTCGATCTTGTCGCTGGCGGCCCGGCGCTTGAGCTTCTCGGGCGGAATGACGAATCTGGCCAAGGTGCCTCCCTGTAATGCTGCCTGGCGGATTTCTCCCCTTGATGTCGCTCCAATTTACTACAGACTGCACTGCTGGGGGTGTTGATGACCGGCGGGCAGGTCGGAACGGAACGCCAGCCAGGCGTCTGCACAGGCGCGCGGATGCTCCAGCATCGGCAGGTGTCCGGTTGCCTTCATGGTTTGAGTTCGGCTATTCGGCATGAGCGAACCGAGCAGCTCCAGACCGTCCGGGTGCAGCACGCGATCGTGATCGCCCCAGGTGATCAGGGTGGGGGTCGTAATCTCGCCCGCGAAGCTTTCCAGTGGCGGTGACTCGAATCGCAATGCGGCGAAGATGGCAAGCGCACGCTCGCAGCCCGTCGCTGCATGTTCGGCGAGGTGTTGCCGAATCGGGCGCGGCATCCAGGGACGCTTGACGAAGCACATGTCCACCAGCCGTTCGAAATCAGCCTGGTTGCGCACCACCAGCGGGTTGTGACGACCGGCGGCGACTTCCTGGAATAGCTCGGCGTAGGGTGCTTCCTGCAGGCCACCCGGGGCCAGCAGCCACAGCGCCTTGACCCGGTCCGGTGCAATCCTGGCGACGGTGGCGGCAACGTAGCCGCCCATGGAGTTGCCGCCCAGGTAACAACGCTCGATTCCCAGCGCGTCAAGCCAGTTGATGACGCGCTGCGCCTGGGCGTCGATGTCGAACGGCGGGTCATCCGCATACCGGGTCAGTCCGAAGCCGGGCAGATCGGGCGCCAGGATGCGAAAGTCCCTGCGCAGGAATCGGGCCAGGCGCGGGAAATGGTGCGCGTCGGCATTGAAACCGTGCAACAGAACCAGGGGCTCGCCGCGCCCTCCATCGAGGTAGTGCCAGTCCATGTCGCCAACGCGTTTCCAGCGACTGTTCAATCCGCAGGCGCGCCGCTCCATGGCCAGAAGCAGTCGCGCGAAGGGTGAAGGCCACAGCCGCGAGAGCACCACCAACACCGCGGCGACGAGGGCAAGGGCGAGGAGCAGCCAGGAAATCAGGTTCATTCGTCTTCTTCGCCTTCTTCGTTTGCTCGTTGCTCGTGATTGCGGTGCAACCGTTCGGCGCCCAGCGGCAACGAAGCCGCAATCTTGTCATGCAAACTCAATCACCAGAATAACCAGCCAACCAGCCGAAGCTATTACTCGGCTCCCATGTCGGCCAGCGCCTGCCGTGCACGCTTGCCGGTATCGGTGTCGGCCTGGGCGGCAGTGCGGTAATGCTGGATGGCCTGCTGGCGGTTGCCGCTGGCGCGTTCGATATTGCCGAGGTAGAAATGGCCCTCGGCGGTTTCCAGCCGTTCCAGGCTGGCCTGCAGATCGCCGCGCGCACCCGACATGTTGCCCTGGCGTTCACGCACCATGCCGCGCCGCAGATGATGGTAGAACCATGAACTGTCACGAGACAGGGCCGCGCTGTAGGCCGATTCGGCCTGGGCGTGGCGACCGGAGGAGGCCAGCGCATCGCCCTTGAGGGCATGGAACAGTGCTTCGCCGTCTTCCATTGCCAAGGCTTCATCGGCTTTGGCCAGGGCCTGCTCGTAGTTGCCTTGCGCCAGCGCGAGGCGTCCTTCGTCGTGGGCCTTGTAGGCTGGCTTCAGTTCGGTGATGCGTGCGATGGCTTGCTGGTAGCGGTCCCGGCCCACCTCGCCGCCGGCACCCAGTTCGGCCAGGGTGCGCTGATTATTCTCGACGCGTTCACGCGAAGGCGGATGGGAGGAGAAAAGACCGGCCATGAAGCCGGGGTCGCGGCCTTCCGACAGGCGCAGGAATGACTCCATGAGGTCGACCGCACCCTGTGGATCGTATCCGGCCCGGTCCATGTAGATCATGCCGTAGTAATCGGCTTCGCGTTCGGCGTTTCGGGAGTAGCGCTGGCTGACGAGCTGGGCACCGAGCATGCCGCCAAGAATGGCGACGGTGGCATAATCCTCGCGCTCGGTGGCCACGCCGACGGCGATGCCTCCGAGCATGACTGCGCCCTGGGTGAGTACCGCGCGTGATTGCGCGTGTGCACTGTGACGGGCAGCGGCGTGGACCACTTCGTGGCCGAGTACGGCGGCGAGTTCGGCCTCCGAGCCCATCTCGGTAAGCAAGCCCCGGTTGATCGAGATCTTGCCGCCCGGCAGCGCCCAGGCGTTGGGCACGGAGCTGTTGATCACCTCGAACTCGTAGGGCAGTTCGCGATCGGCCTCGGCGGCCACGCGCTGACCGACTTCCTTCACGTAGGCAACCAGTTCGCGATCGAGCACGAAATCGCCGCCCTGGGACTGGCGCAGGGGGGCGTAGTACTGCTCACCGGTTTGCAGTTCCCAGCCCTCATCGACCAGGCTGAGCTGGCGCTCGCCGGTGACCGGGTTGACCGCGCAACCGGCGACGAGAAGAAGGATGGCAAAGGCGGCGGAAAGTCTCATGGTGGTGCCTCGGTGGAAGCCTGGATTGATTATAGACGGCTGGAATCGTGAAACGGAAAACGGGGGGGCAAGCGCGGTGGTTTTTCAATGGGGCTTGGCCAATGGCGAGGCCTTGCCATTGGCCAAGGCTGCGGGAAAGGCACGGCGCCCATCCCCGTTTTTCGTTTCACCGTTTTACGATTTCAGCATCAGCAAGTCACGTCGCCCAGATCGATCGACGTATCGACCAACCTCACATCCAGCTCCTCGCGTCCCTTGCGGGTCTGCAGGATGCGCAGTGGCATCCAGTGGAATGCTTCAGCATGCCAGGAAGTGTTGTTGCGCACAGAATCCGGACGCTGGACGCGTTCGAGATAGATGGACTCGAAGCAACCGGCAGGGATTTCGAGCTGGTCCTCGCCGCCGTAGACAAAGCTTTCATCATCGAGCTCGTCTTCGTCGATCAGCATGAAGTGATGGTCCGAAGTGCGCTGATCGGGGTCGTGCAGGTTCACGGCCAGTTGCAGCCGCAGGCTCAGGGGGTCGACCATGTCCGGCCGGGTCTCATGAACGAAATCCCCTTCGGAACTGTGGGTGTTGACTACGCCTTCCTCCCAGTCGATGCGGTGCTGCCAGAAGTCCGTGCCCCGCGGGGTGCGCAGGACCTGGTGGTAGGTCAGCATCAACACGCGGTCGTTGCGCCAGACGAAGTGGGCGGATTCCTCGCCCGACAGCCTCAGCAGCCGCGCCAGCCGGTGGGTGGCTTCGGTTTCGGTGTTGTAGTACCAGACGCCGTTGTCGAGCTGGCTGAGCGACACATGGATTTCGCCGATCTTGGTGCCGCGCCTTAGTACCTCATAGGTGGCCGTGTGGGGCGGCAAGGGCGCCAGGCCGTTGGTATCAGCCTCAGCGGGCGCCGTGGTTGACCAGGCGGCCATCATCATCAAGATCGTGGCCCAGCTGAAGGGGATTGGCAAGCGTTTGATCATCAATGCAAATGTCCTCATTGCGCAATTCGACACGGTGACCGAGCAAAAGTGCCAGCGTGGCCGGATATAGTCGATGTTCCAGCGGCAGCAGGCGATCAGCCAGTGTATCGGGGGTGTCGTTATCTGCAACCGGCATGCGGGCCTGGGCAATGACCGGACCGGCGTCGAGCGCCGGGGTGACGAAATGCACACTGGCACCGTGTTCTCTCTCGCCGGCTTCGAGTACCCGGCGGTGCGTGTGCAGCCCGCGGTGGCGCGGCAGCAATGATGGATGGATATTGATCATGCGCCCGCCGTAATGGCGAACGAATTCGGACCCGAGCACGCGCATGAAGCCGGCCAGAACCACCCAGCGAGGGGCGAACCCGTCGATGGCGGTCATCAGGGTCTTTTCATACTCGTTGCGGTCGGAAAAGTGGCGTGGCTCGAGGCAGACTGAGTCGATGTCATGCGCGGCGGCCAGTTCCAGGGCGCCGGCACTGGCACGATCACTGAGCAGGGCGACAATTTCCGCCTTCAGGCGCTGCTGATCGATGGCGCGTTGAATGGCCTGGAAGTTGCTGCCGCGGCCGGAAGCCAGGATGACCAGGCGTTGGGATTCAGACAAAGCGAACCCGCTCCTCGCCTTCGCGGCGAACGATACGCCCGATGACGGGGGCCGGTTCGTCCAGCGCCGAGGCAATCGGTGCGGCTTGCGACTCGGGAACGACGAGGACGAAACCGATGCCCATGTTGAAGGTGCGGCGCATTTCGCCCAATTCGATATTGCCGGAATCAGCCAGCCATTCGAAGATGGGCGGCGGAGTCCACGCATTGCTGTCAAGCTCCAGCCCGAAATCGTCTGGGATCACGCGGATTATGTTCTCGGTCAGGCCGCCGCCGGTGATATGGGCCATGCCGCGGATATCGAAGCGCTTGAGCAGATCGAGCACCGTGGATACGTAGATACGGGTCGGGGCGAGCAGGGCGTCGCCCAGCGGTTGCCCCGCCAGATCCTGATCAAGTGCCGCACCGCTGACCTCGATGACCTTGCGAATCAGCGAATAGCCGTTGCTGTGCGCCCCCGACGAGGCCAGTCCAAGCACCACGCAATCCTCATCGATACCCGAGCCGTCGATCAGCGCCGAGCGTTCGACCGCACCGACGGTGAAACCGGCCAGATCGTATTCTCCGGGCCCGTACATGCCCGGCATTTCGGCAGTCTCTCCGCCGATCAGGGCGCAGTTGGCCTGACGGCAACCCTCGGCAATGCCGGTGACCACGTCGGCGGCCGCGTCGACCTCGAGCTTGCCGCAGGCGAAGTAGTCCAGGAAGAACAGCGGCTCGGCACCGCACACCAGGATGTCGTTGACGCACATGGCGACCAGGTCGATGCCAATGGTGTCGTGCTTTTCCATCTGCCGGGCCAGCAAGAGCTTGGTGCCCACCCCGTCGGTGCCCGAGACCAGCACGGGATCGTCGAACCGCTCACCCAGGTGGAACAGTCCGCCGAAGCCACCCAGACCGCCGAGCACCTCTGGACGGGTGGCCCGGGCCACCAGCGGCTTGATTCGATCGACCAGCGCATTGCCGGCATCAATATCGACACCGGCATCGCGGTAACTCAGGCCGGGGATTTTGGGCTTGGACATGGTTGGGGGGAATCGGTTGGTGTGGTGCGATTTTACTGGAATGGCGCGGCTGGCGTTGGGTGCGAGAGCTGAAACGCAAGAAACGTAAAAA
>SKXY01000205.1 GCA_007128175.1 Wenzhouxiangella sp.
ACCAGCAGCAGCGGCGTGGTGATCCGGTCGGCCGAATAGACCGGGCTCTGGCCGACGTAGAGCTCACGGTTGTTCCATGGGAAGGAGCCGCGGCTGGCGATACCCGAGTAGCCATAACCCCACCAACCTTCGCCCCAGTAGGAGGTCAGGGCACTGATGCCGGCGTGCGAAATGGAGGCGGCATAAAGGTCGGTGAGCGTGGCCAGGTGCATGGTCATGAAGCCGCCGTAGCTGGCGCCGATGTTGCCGATGCGCTCACCATCGATGAAGTCGTGTGCCTGGACGAACTTCTCGGTGCCCTCGATGATGTCGTTGGCGGTGTACTGCCCCCAGGCGTTGACATGCAGGGCGGAGAATTCCTGGCCGTAACCGATGGTGCCGCGCGGCTGCAGCACGTAAATCACATAGCCCTGTGCGGCCCACAGGTTGAACGGGTAGCGGCCGGTGAACTGGCGATTGACCGGCGTGGTACCGCCGTAGTAATAGACGATCAGCGGGTACTTTTCCCCGGCATCGAAGTTCGGCGGCAGGTAGTAACGCCCCTCGATCTCGTCGCCCGATTCATTGACGAAAGACCACGGCTCGACGAGTCCGAGTTCGACGTCGGCGTACTCGGTCTCGCCACTGTCGATCAGCACGCTGTGGCGATTGCGCCCGAGATCGACCTGGTGGACGCGCTGCGGACGATCGGCATCGGTGCCCCTGAGCACCACCGTCGGGCGACGTCCCTCGGAAGCAACGAAGGACTCCATGACCTCCACGCCGGTATCGATCTCGACAAAGCGATCACGACCGGCCTCGAATCGTACCAGGATGACCCGCTCGCCTGACACGGCCGGCAGCAGCAGGTCCCCATCGGGAAGACGGTGCATGCCCGAGAACGCCGGGTCGAAATCACGGCTGACGCTGGTGGCGGTCTCGCCGTCGGCACTCAGGCGGTAGAGCTGGGTGTCGTACTCATTGGGCGTGAGATCGTCACCGGTGATGGCACCATCGCCCTGGGCCAGGCCGGGGCCGGCCAGCAGCCAGTAGCCGTCCTCGGCAAACGCGGCACCGTTGAACAGTCGGTACTGCCCGATCTCGCGCTCATCCAGGTCGGCCAGCTCGAGTTCGAACAGGCGAAACAGACTGTGCGGCGGTTCGGCATAGTCGATGATGCGCTCCGACAGCAGCAGGCGATCACCGTCGGGATGAATATCCTGGAGACTCACCGACATGTCCTTCGTCGTCAGCGGACGAACCAGACCGCTGACGACGTCCACCTGGAACACCTGGCTGTTATCGCGAAAGCCTGACCAGCGATCTTCCAGCGAACGGATGCGGCGTGCCTTGCCGTTGTCGTCCTCGTAGGGGGCAGTCCAGGCAAAGACGATGGAGTCCGAATCCGGGTGCCAGCGCCAGCTGCCGATATTGTCGTGATTGGCCAGCAGCAACCTGGCCTGGCCCGTCTCGGTGTCGTGCAGCCACAGGTTGTGGCCCTCCTGCACCGCCAGCCAGGCACCATCCGGACTCCAGGCCAGGGCGCCGGGTCGGTTGGCAGTCCATTGACGCTCGATGACACCGCTGGACAGGTCGCGGATTTCCAGCCGCTGGATATCGAGGTCGGCGGCATCGTCGCGGCTGTTGAAAGCCAGCGCCAGGAATCTCCCGTCCGGCGAGATGGCCTCGCTGGTGACGATTTCGGCATTGGTCAGCCGCTGGGCCGACACTCTTCGCACCGGTTCGACGTGAGCCTGCACGCGATCGTGTTCGCCCTTGCCCTGCCAGGTCATCGTCGGCTCGCCGCCATCGCGCCCCCGGTGAACGATCCACAGGGTGTGAGTACCGTTGCGCAGGGTCAGCTCATGCCCTTCGCTGCCTGCCGAGATCTCCTGCCCGGCATGGAACAGAGTCGGCTCGACCAGGTTGTCGAGCTTCAGGTGCCCGCGCACGAAGCGATCGGTTTCCAGGTGGACCATCCACAGCCAGACCTCGTCCTCGGCGTCGAATGCCTCCGGGGAAAGCGCCTGCCAGGTCAGCGTCTGTCCGAACGCCGCACGGTCATCGCCATCGCGCGGCAGCGCCGGGCGCATGTGCTGCATAACCAACGCCCGTTGCATATCGGACGTTTTCGCCGAGGCCGACAGGGTGGCCGGCGTCACGGGCAAAGGACCCAACGCCAATACCTCGCCGACCGGCATGGGGTCGACGGAATCGTCGGCCGTGACAGAAGGGCTGGCCGCCATCAGCAGCAACAGCATGGGCAATACGGTCGAGAGAGTTCTGGGCACGATCAGCTCCGCGGTTATCGTTCCTTGAGATCAGACGCGTCAATTTACCAGATGGCTCCAGTGCGGACAGGAAATCGGATTGGTATCCGATACTTGTTTGACCATGATCAATTCGTGTTCCGGTCAAACCCACTAAGCTTTGCCCCCTTGATCACAGATTTGCTTGCGGTATCCGTCCATGTCAGAACTCATGCGTCCCAACTTCGACAGCGACCTGATCGCCCGGTACGGTGGCGAAGGTCCGCGCTACACCTCCTACCCGACTGCCGTTCAGTTCAACGAAGAATTCTCCGCGAACAATTACAAGTGCGCGATTCTGGAGAGCAACAAGCTCCCGATCCCCCCGGACCTGTCGCTGTACGTGCATGTACCGTTTTGCAGCAGCCCCTGCTTTTACTGCGCCTGCAACCGCGTCATCACCCGATCGCATACGGCCGGACAGGAGTTTCTCGTCAGTCTCGAGAAGGAACTGCGTCTGACCGCGCCGCTGTTCGACGACGACCGGCCGGTACGGCAATTGCATCTGGGCGGCGGCACACCGACCTTTCTCGGCACCGAGCAGATTCGCCAGCTGATGGCACTGCTGAAGACTCACTTTCCCTTCGCGGCCGATGCCGAACTGGGCTTGGAAGTCGACCCGCGCACGGTCGATCCGCAAGGCATACGCGAACTGAAGGAAATGGGCTTCAACCGCATCTCAGTCGGCATTCAGGACCTGGCCCCGGAAGTGCAGAAGGCGGTCAACCGGATTCACGATACCGCCCAGGTCGGTTCGATTCTCGGGGCGGCTCGCGGTGTCGGTTTCGAGTCGATCAGCGTCGATCTCATCTACGGGCTGCCAATGCAGACAACGGCCGGTTTCTCGAAAACGATCGAGCGGGTGATCAGCATGCAGCCCGACCGCATCTCGCTGTTCAACTACGCCCACCTGCCGCATATATTCAAGGCCCAGCGCCAGCTCGACGATTCGCTGCTGCCGACGCCGTCGACCAAGCTGGCCATATTCCGCAACACGCTGACGCGGTTGATGGATGCCGGCTACGAGTTCATCGGCATGGATCACTTTGCCAAGCCAACCGATTCGCTGGTCAAGGCCAAGAAGAACGGCACCATGGTGAGAAATTTCCAGGGCTATTCCACCCACGGCGGCCTGGACCTGGTCAGCTTCGGCCCCAGCGCCATCAGCCAGGTCGGCGACAGCTTCTCCCAGAATCACCGCAA
>SKXY01000061.1 GCA_007128175.1 Wenzhouxiangella sp.
CACACCATGAAACACCACGACCCCGAGCACATCGAAGCCAACCGCGCGGCCCGCTCCAGCCTGGCCGAAGCCTTCCTGGCCATGCGCACGGCCGAGGAGATGCGTGCGCTGCTCAAGGATCTGACCACCCCGGCCGAGCTTGAAGCGCTGGTCGATCGCTGGCGAGTGGTGAAGTTTGTCGACGAGGGTCGTCCATACCGCGAGATTCACGATCTGACCGGTGTGAGCGTCACCACCATCGGCCGCGTCGCCCGTTTTCTCGAAAACGGCAATGGCGGCTACCGGCTGGCCCTGGAACGCCTGAACGACGAGCCGGATCCTGCAGACGATCCGTAACAGCACCCCAAACCCGAGTCCCGATCCCGATATGAACCGCCTGCAAATCGCCATACAGAAATCCGGCCGCCTGGCCGACAAGTCCCTGAGCCTGCTCGAACGCTCGGGCCTTCAGTTCGCGCGCAGCAAGGACAAACTGTTCTGGTTCGGCCGCAACCTGCCGGTCGATCTGCTGCTGGTGCGCGATGACGACATTCCACGCCTGCTCGTCGAGAACGTCTGCCAGCTCGGCATCGTCGGCGAAAACGTGGCCGAGGAAAAGCTGCTGGAAGTCCAGCAACAACGCCCCGAGGCCCGGCTGGAGTCTCTGTTGCGACTCGATTTCGGACACTGCCGGCTGAAGCTGGCCGTGCCCGAGGACAGCGACATCGACTCGATCCATGGCCTGGCTGGCCGCCGCCTGGCCACCAGTTACCCGCAGCTGGTTCGCCGCTACCTGGCAGAAAACAGCGTCGAGGCAGAGGTCGTCATGCTCAACGGCGCGGTCGAGATCGCGCCCAGCCTGGGCACGGCCGACGCCATCGTCGACCTGGTTTCCACCGGCACCACGCTTCGGGCCAATCACCTCAAGGCGGTTGCCGAGGTGATGAGCAGCCAAGCCGCGCTCTACCGCTGCCCGGGCCGGCTCGACGATGCCGGCGAGGAACTGATGGCCAAGCTGCTCACCCGCATTCAGGGCGTGCAGCAGGCCGCGGAAAGCAAGTACGTGATGCTGCACGCGCCGCGCGCGCGGCTGGCCGAAATTTCGGCCATCCTGCCCGGTGCCGAATCGCCCACCGTGCTGGCGCTGGAAGGCCAGGACGATCGTGTCGCCATCCACGCCGTGTGCACCGAACAGGTGTTCTGGGAACACCTGGAGGAGCTCAAGGCCGCCGGGGCGTCCGCCGTGCTGGTGTTGCCGGTGGAGAAAATGCTGGCATGAGAATCATTGCACTCGACACGCTCGGTGCGGCCGAGCGCGCACGACTGCTGGCCCGTCCGGAAATGGAAACCGGCGAGGAGCTGCGCTCGACCGTGGCCGGCATCATCGCCGCGGTACGCGCCGGCGGTGACCGCGCCGTGATCGAATACGGCCAGCGCTTCGACGCCTGCCCGCCAACCAACCTGCTGGCCACGGCCGAAGAACTGGCCGGGGCCGCGGACGAACTCGACGAGGAGTTGATCGCGGCCATCGACACGGCCATGAAAACCGTCGAGACCTTCCATGCCGCCGGCAAGCCGCGCGACCAGATCGTCGAAACCGCACCCGGCGTGACCTGCCAGGCGCGCTGGCGCGCTATCGACCCGGTCGGTTTGTACGTACCCGCCGGCACCGCGCCATTGCCGTCGACGGCGGTGATGCTGGCCGTGCCGGCACGCCTGGCCGGCTGCAAACACATTGTGCTGGCCACCCCGCCGGGCGTCGACGGCCGCGCCGATGCCGCGGTGCGCTATATCGCCCATCGCTGCGGCATCGACACCGTGCTGGTCGCCGGCGGCGCCCAGGCCGTGGCCGCCATGGCCTACGGCACCGAGTCGGTTCCGAAAGTCGCCAAGATCTTCGGCCCCGGCAACCGCTTTGTCGCCGAGGCCAAGCGCCAGGTGGCCGAGTCCGCCGACGGCGCTGCCATGGACCTGCCGGCCGGCCCGTCGGAGGTCATGGTCATCGCCGACGATTCGGCCGATGGGCAATTCGTCGCCATGGACCTGCTCAGCCAGGCCGAGCACGGGCCCGACTCCCAGGTGTTCCTGGTCACCGACTCCGACCGGATCGCGCGCGAGACCGCTTTCGCGCTGGAAGCCTTGCTGCCCAGACTCTCGCGGGCCGAAACCGCGCTTACCGCATTGTCCTGCGGTGCCATCCTGGTCGTAGAGGACCTGGACCAGGCCGTCGGCATCGCCAACGAGTACGCCCCCGAACACCTCATCATCGCCACGAACGACCCGTCCGGGCTGTGCCGCGACATCACCAATGCCGGCTCGGTATTTCTCGGCCACTACACGCCCGAGGCGCTGGGCGACTACATTTCCGGCACCAACCACGTCCTACCCACCGGCGGCTGGGCACGTTCAAGCGCTGGTTTGTCGATCACCGATTTCATGCGCCGCATGACGGTGCAGCAGGCCAGCCCGGAGGGCCTTCGGCAGCTGGGCCCGCCGGGCGCGCGACTGGCCGCCCACGAGGGCCTGGACGCCCATCGACTGGCCATCACCCTCCGCCTGGACCGGCTGGCCGCGGAGGAACAATGAACATCGATGCCCTGGCCCGCCCCGAGATCCTGGCGCTGCAACCCTATGCCTCAGCGCGCAGCCTGGCCGACAGTGCCGGTCTGTTGCTCAACGCCAACGAGAACCCCTGGGCGCCGAACAACAGCGGCGCAGCGCTCAATCGTTATCCCGACCCACAGCCGGCTGCGCTTAAAGCGGCACTGGCCGGAGAATACGGTGTCGCCGCCGACCGCCTGCTGATCACGCGCGGCAGCGACGAGGGGATCGACCTGCTGGTGCGCGCATTCTGCCGCCCGGGGATTGACCGCGTGCTCATCTGCCCGCCGTGTTTCGGCATGTACGCGCTGAGCGCACGGGTCCAGGGTGCGACGATCATCGAGGTGCCATTGATTGAAACCGAGAGCGGTTTCGCGGGAGATTTCGACGGCATCGCCCAGGCGCCACCATGCAAGCTGTATTTTCTGTGCACGCCCAACAACCCCACCGGCAACGAACTGGCCGCCGACGACATCCTGGCGCTGACCGAACGGGTTGCCGATCACGGGCTGGTCGTGGTCGACGAGGCCTACGTGGAATTCGGCGAGCAGCGCTCGCTGGCCACCCGCACCGGGGACACGCCCAACCTGGTCGTGCTGCGCACCCTGTCGAAAGCCTTTGGCCTGGCCGGCTGCCGCATCGGCACAGTCATCGCCGGCCAGGACATCATCACCCTGCTGCGGCGCATCATCGCGCCCTACCCGCTGCCCACCCCGGCGGTGGCCGCGGCCATGAATGCGCTGTCTCCGTCGGCCCGCAAGCGCCGGCGCCGGCAGATCGAGACTCTCGCAGCCGAAAAGCCGGGCCTGGTCACCACTCTGGAAAACCACCCGGCAATCGTCAACGTATGGCCGGGATCGGCCAACTTCGTGCTGGTGCGCACCGTGCCGGGCGCCGGAATGGTCG
>SKXY01000301.1 GCA_007128175.1 Wenzhouxiangella sp.
GAAGTGCCCCCCGAGGAAAAGACCCGCCTGGTCGGCAAGGTCTTTACCTCCGTGGCGCAGAAGTACGACCTGATGAACGACCTCATGAGCCTGGGGATTCATCGACTGTGGAAACGTCACTTCGTGGCTACTTGCGGCATCCACCGGGGTGAAAGACTGCTCGACCTGGCCGGCGGCACCGGCGACATCGCCTGGCTGGCGCGCGAGAAAGGTGCGGAAGTGACCGTGGCCGACATCAATCACTCCATGCTGTCGGTCGGTCGCTCACGCATGGACGCGCGCGGTGCGGTTCGAGGCTTCGACTGGACCCAGGTCAATGCCGAGGCGCTGCCGTTTGCCGATGCCAGCTTCGACCACGTCACCATCGCCTTCGGGTTGAGAAACGTGACCTGGCGCGACCAGGCGCTGGCCGAAATGCACCGGGTACTGAGACCCGGCGGCCGAGTACACATTCTCGAATTCTCGAAGGTCGGCCTGCCGGCACTGGCAAAGGCGTATGACACCTGGTCGTTCAGCGTACTGCCGAAACTGGGCGAGCAGATCGCTGGCGATGCCGAAAGCTACCAGTACCTGGCCGAATCCATTCGCCGCTTCCCCGACCAGGAGACCCTCGCTGAACTGCTGGGCGAGGCGGGCTTCGAGCGAGTGAGCTGGACCAACCTGTCGGCCGGTATCTGTGCCATTCACCGCGGCGCACGCGTTTAGGATCGGGAGAGCCCACCCTCATGAGCCGCTACATCACCCCCCTGCCCGGCTTGCTGGCCAGTGCCGTCGATACCGCGCTTAATCGCGCCATCGGCCTGGACGAGAACGCCGCGGGCCGGCTGGCGGCCATGCACGGCAAGACCGTGCGCCTGGAACTCAAGGGGCTGGGCATCGACCTGTATTTTCGCGGCCTGGAAGAACGGCTGGCGGTCGACGCCGACAGCGAGACCGAAGCTGACACCACCATCAGCGGCACGCCCGGCGCGCTGCTGGCGATGGCCGTGCCCGACTGGCGCGCCCCGGGCAGCGGCGTGCAGATCCAGGGCGATGCCGGCGCCGCCCAGGCGCTGGAAAAGCTTCTGCGACAACTCGACCCGGATTGGGAAGCCCTGCTGGTCGAACACCTCGGTGCGATCTGGGGTCACCAAGTCTGGCGCCTGATCAATGACAGCTTTCGCGCCGGCCGTCACGCGACCTCGACCGCAGCAGACCAGGCGGCCCGTTTCCTGCGCGAGGAAAGCGGCCTGCTGGTCACGCGCGAGGAGGTCGACGATTTCACCCGCGAGGTGGATGAATTGCGCGAAGCGGCCGATCGCCTCGAGGCCCGTCTGCGCCGGAGTCAGCGCCGATGATTCGCCGGGCTTTCCGACTGGCCAGCATCACCCTGACGCTGGCACGCTACCGGCTCGACGAGATGGCCGTCGGCATTCCGCCGCTCAAGGTTGCCCGCATCGTGCGGCTACTGCCTTGGGGCCGCCGGCACGTTCGCGATCTACCGCACGGCGAGCGCCTGCGCCTTGCCCTGCAGGAACTGGGGCCGATCTACGTCAAGTTCGGCCAGATCCTTTCAACGCGCAGAGACCTGTTGCCGCCCCACATTGCCGACGAACTGGCCCTGCTGCAGGATGCCGTACCGCCGTTCGCCGGCGAAGACGCCCGTCGCATTATCGAAGAAGAACTCGGCGCATCCATTGACGAACTGTTCGATGAATTCGGGCACGATGCGCTGGCCTCCGCCTCCATTGCCCAGGTTCACGCGGCGCGCCTGAAGTCCGGCGAGTCGGTAGTGGTCAAGGTGGTCCGGCCCGGCATCGAACGCCAGATCGAGCGCGACCTGGAACTGCTCAAGGCCATGGCGCGCCTGGTGCGCCGTCATCACCCCGAAGGTGACCGAATCCGCCCGGACGACATCGTCGCCGAGTTCCAGCGCGTCATCTCACGCGAACTCGACATGCAGTCCGAGGGCGCCAATGCCTCCTTGCTCAAACGCAACTTCGCCGACTCGCACGAACTCTACATTCCGACTATCCACTGGAACCATACCGCCAAACGCGTGCTGACCATGGAGCGCGTCAGCGGCGTGCCGGTCAAGAACATCGACGAGCTCAGGCGCCGCGACGTCGATCTCGAGAAGCTGGCCCGGCGCGGCATCCGTATCTTCTACACCCAGGTCTTCCGCGACAACCTGTTCCACGCCGACCTGCATCCCGGCAACATCCTCATCGACACCACGGATCCGTCCGACCCGACCATCATCGCGCTGGATTTCGGCATCGTCGAGACCATGGCGCCGGAGGACCTTCACTACATCGGCGAGAACTTCCTGGCCATCTTCAACCGCGACTACCGGCGCGTGGCCGAATTGCACGTCGAGGCCGGCTGGGTTCCGGCCGATACCCGCATCGAAGAGCTCGAAGCCGCCGCCCGCACCGTGTGCGAGCCGAACTTCACCCGCCCCCTGGAAGAAGTTTCATTCGCCGAGATGGTGCTGGCACTGTTCGCGGTGGCCCGGCGCTTCAAGCTGACCCTCCAGCCGCAGCTGATCATGCTGCAGAAGACCCTGCTCAACATCGAGGGCATGGCCCGCGAACTCTACCCGCAGCTCAACATCTGGGAAGTCGCCAAGCCGGAACTGGAGGGCATCTTTGCCGAGCGCTACGGTCTGCCGCGCACCGCCCGCCGAATCGGCCGCGAACTGCCGGGATGGCTGGCACGCTCGCCGGAATTGCCAATCCTGGTCCACGACTATCTCAAGAAGGCGACCAGTGGCGACCTGGGCGCACGCATCAACCCCGCCGATCTCGAGCGACTGCACGCCAGGTCGAAAGAATCGCAGATCCGCCTGACCGCCGGCCTGCTGGCCTCGGCATTGATCATCGGCGGCAGCGTGCTGTTCGCTTCCGGGCATGGCCTTCTTGGCGGCTCGGGGATGGCCATAGGCCTGCTGGTCGGCCTGAGGACGATTTCGAAGTAAACCGCCGCGCATCGGCACGACCGGCTAGTGGGCGCAAGGGGTCCGAATCACATGATCGGCCGCAGAAAGCCGAACATGCGGCTGACCAGGCCGGTGGAAAAGATACGGCGCAGCAACACCACTTCGGGCATCAAGCCCACCGCCTCGTGGACATCGTGAAAATCAGGGTGCCCGGGACCGACATCCACCGAGCCTTCATCGATACGATAGTTTTCGGTCAGGTACCACGGCCAGAAATCGAAGGCGGGCAAGCGCCTCGACACTCGGGCCATGCCCCGGTTGATCGGCCCGATCAGCGGTGGACCCTCCGGGCGCGCAGCCACCAGCCAGCTATTGCGCGGTGCGAGAATGGTTTCGACGTAGTCACTGAGCGCGCGGGCAAAGGCCTCATCCTCGACGAGAATCCCGTTCTCGGTATTGAACACTTCCGAGCGTGGATCGAAGTTGTGGGAGGTCACCGCCGCGACACGGTCATCGACAACCAGGATCTTGGCATGGACGCTGATACGCGGCCCGGGCCTGTCTGCGGTGGCGCTGGGAGGATCGATTCGCATCGGGCTGGTGATGCCTAGCGCGCGATCGATGACCAGTTGCTCGTAGCGACGATTGAAACGCTCGAGATCGGCGGGGAATGGCTTAGCCTCGTGCAAAAGTACACCAAACCCGTTGACCATGCGATAACGCTGCCGGCGCGAGATGGCATAAACCGGCCAGGCGTCGGTTGAGGCCAGCGAGTTGGTCGAGACCACCACTTCGACCGAATCGTCGAGATCGGCAAGCAGCTGCTCGAATTTGCGCGACAGCACGAAGTACGGGGTCTGGATCAACACCCTTTCGGTGGCTCCGGCGATCAGTTCATGCAGTGTGCGGGTGCTGACCTCGCTTTCAATCTGCCACGTCTTGTCCGGCGGGTCGGAAAAATATCGCACCGCATCGACATGGAAACCGCCCTCGTTGAGCAGACCAGCCAGCCACTGTTCACTGTCGACCATATCCAGTGCGTAGGCCGCACGGTTGTCACGCTCGAGCACGATGCGCTCGGGCCGACGCTTTTCGATCACCGCCGCCACATCCCGGGCATACCGCGAGGGCAGACTTGCGGAATGTGCCCAAAAGTTGCCGAAATCCGCGCTCATCTCTTCAACCACGCTCCCCGACACCAACACCTCCATGTCGAGGAAGTTCATGCGGGTGTCGAGATCGAAATAGCGGTCGGCGGTGTTGCGACCTCCGATCAGGCCATGTCGACCATCAACGGCCAGAAGCTTGTGGTGCAGGCGGTGATTGAGTCGGCGAAAGCAGCAGAACACCGCGGCCGAAAAGCCCAGATCACCGAGTGACGCCTGATCGAAGACCGGGTTGTAGAGACTGATCTCGATATCACCATCCAGCAACTCCAGGCCGGCAAGCAACTGCACGTTGTCCAGGGAGAACAGGCTGTCGACCAGCACCCGAACCGATACACCGCGGCGGGCAGCATCAATCAGCTCGGCCAGCAGCAACCGTCCGGACTCATCGTCATGGAAGATGTAGTTCATCAGCTCGATGCGCTCGCGCGCCGAGCGGATGATATGAATGCGCAACGCGAGGGCGTCACTGCCCTGTTCGACCATCAAAAGGTGATGGCGGGCAGTGTCCTGAACCAGCGCATCCAGTGGCGAATTCAATTCGACCGGTGCCACATCGGGCACGAGTGACACGCTGCCGCGCTGTTGCTCGATGAGTTGGTCGATATCCGCGCGGCGCTCCGGAGACAGGCTGCATGCACCCAGCAAGAGGACGAACATCGTTAGCGCCAGGCGACTCATTTCTTCACCCCGCCAACGCAGGTTCGAGCAGACGCGTCAGGACCTCGACGCCGGGCCGGCCAACCGCCACGTGCCCCACCAGCCCATCGGGCAGCGGCGGCATGACCAGGCTCCAGCGATCGGCCCGCGGCCAGTCTGACGGCAACGCCGCGATACCAGGCGGACTGCCGCCCAATTCGATCCGGTTCATCGTATCGGCCAGCCCGCAGCCGCGTGCTTTCACCAGCGCTTCGCGTGCCGTCCAGTGCTGCAGGAAGGTCCGCGAGCGAAAGGGCTCATCCAGGCCCGACAACGCATCGGCCTCGGTGCCGGGAAAGTATCGCCTGGCCAGTGCCTCGGCACGCGGCATGCTGCGTTCGATTTCGATGTCCACCCCTAGAGGACAGTCATGACCGACGACGACTGCCAGCCACTCGCCGGTATGGGACAGGTTGAACGTCAGAGCACTTGAGGCATGCCGTTCGCCCAACATGGGTTTGCCGCGTTCAGTGCGCACCAGTTTCAAGTCCCGACCCGGGCAACCCAGGTAACTGCCCAGTATCAGACGAAGCATGAAGCGTTGACGGATGCGCTGCCCGCGGAGACGATCAGCGCGATCCTGTCCGGCCGGGACCGAATCCAGCGGCAGTTGTTGCAACGCGATCAGCCACAGTTCGACCGAAGCCTCCGGCGGCAGGGTTCGCGCCCTGAGCGGCAAGGTGGTTCGCGTAAGGGTATTCATGGGTTGGCAAACGCGGAGATGCCGGCAACACCGAATGCGCCGTGGCATCGGGCAAGCCGCAGATCATCCGGGACCACGCCGCCAAGTGCAAACACCGGCAACGGCGCCTGCTGCACCAGTTTTTCGAAACCATCCCACCCCAGCGGCACGGCAGTCGGATGAGATGGGGTGCATCTCACCGGCGACAGACAGGCCAGATCAGCACCGATCCGACCGGCGTGAACCAGTTCGGTCGGGTCGTGACACGACGTGATGACCAGCCGACTTTCCGGCAGGGGTCTTTTGCGGCAGGCGGCCAGCGCAGCTCCCGAAAGGTGAACGCCGTCGGCATCCAGCTCAAGCGCCAGTTCAGGCGAGCCGTTGAGCAGCCAACGTCCCCCGAAGCGACGGACCAGTGGACCAAGATGCTGACCGAGATCGACCAGTGAGGCCTGATCCAGACTGTGTGCGCGAAGCTGCACCAGGCGATTGCCGGCCGCGAGGGCGCCTGTCACCCACTCCAGCAAGCCATCCGGCCCGCCCACCTCTGCCGGGTCCGGCGTGATGGCGTATCGTGGATCAATCGACAGGGCCTTTACGATGGGACGGTCGGCAGCCGGCATCTCGACGGAATCAAGGGCATCGGGCGCAAGCCAGCGCAGAGCCTGACCCTCTCGCCCATGGAGCTGGCCGCGGTATGTCCCGACCTCCAGCAGGATCAGCTGGACCGTTTTCTCGGGATAGCTGTGGGTCAGCATCATCAGGGGCGCGGCAGACTCCACCTGCACCCCGAGTTCTTCGTCAAGTTCCCGCACCAGGGCATCGCCGGGGCTTTCGCCAGGGTCGCACTTGCCCCCCGGGAATTCCCAGGCACCCGCCAGATGCTTGCCGGCGGGCCGCTGGCCGAGCAGGATATTTCCGTCCCGGTCACGAATCACGCCCGCGGCGACCCGAATCACTCCCGGTTCGGAACCACCTGCGGGCGAATCTGCCAACCGCTCACGGCTCACGGCTCACAGCTCGCCGGTTCAACCCAGCTTGCCGTGACACTGCTTGTACTTCTTGCCGGAGCCGCAAGGGCAAGGCTCGTTTCGACCCACTTTGCGGCCCTCCCGCACGAAGGTGTCCGGCTTGAGATCCTCAGCACCGGCGCGCCGGCCGTCGGCAGCACCCTGACCGCCGCCGGCGGTGGCCGACTGGGCCTCGGCGTGCTGAAACTGCATCGGCGCCTCTCGTCGGCGTTGCTGATCAACCGCCTCGACATCGTCCTCGCCACGGATGCGCACCCTCGAGAGACCCTTCATGACTTCGTGCTTCATGGTGTCGAGCATGGAGGTAAACATTTCGAAACCTTCGCGCTTAAACTCCTGCTGCGGTTTCTTCTGGGCAAAGGCGCGCAGATTGATGCCGCGCCGGAGATAGTCCATGCTCGCCAAGTGCTCCTTCCACTGCTGGTCAAGCACACTGAGCATCAACGCCTTCTCGAACTGGCGCATGACCTCCGAACCGGTCATCTCCTCCTTGGCTTCGAAATGGGCGTCGACCTTGTCCATGATCTTTTCGCGCAGTCCGGCCTCGTCGAGGTCGGCATCCTCGTCCAGCCATCGGCGCACCGGCACTTCGATGCCGAAATCACCCTCCAGCGCGCGTTCCAGGCCTTCCGGGTCCCACATCTCGTCGATGGATTCCGGTGGAATGAACTGGCTGACGAGATCATCGAACACTTCCTCGCGAACGGCATCGATGGTGTCCTTGATGTCATCGGACTCCATCAGTTCGTTGCGCTGGGCATAGATCACCCGGCGCTGGTCGTTGGCCACATCGTCAAAGTCGAGCAGATGCTTTCTGAGATCGAAGTTGTGTGACTCGACCTTGCGCTGGGCATTCTCGATCGCCCGGGTCACCCACGGGTGCTCGATCGCCTCGCCGTCCTGCATGCCCAGTTTCTGCATCATGTTGCCCATGCGCTCGGAGGCGAAGATACGCATGAGGTTGTCGTCCAGCGACAGGTAGAAGCGGCTGGAACCGGCATCGCCCTGGCGACCGGCACGACCACGCAGCTGGTTGTCGATACGGCGTGACTCGTGGCGTTCGGTGCCGATGATGTGCAGACCGCCGGCCTCGAGCACCGCGTTATGGCGCTCCTGCCAAGCTTCCTTGACCTTGCGGCGTTCTTCCTCGGATGCGTCCTCACCCAGCTCGGCCAGTTGGGCATCGAGATTGCCGCCGAGCACGATGTCGGTACCTCGACCGGCCATGTTGGTGGCGATGGTCACCGCACCGGGACGGCCGGCCTGGGCGATGATGTGCGCCTCACGCTCGTGCTGCTTTGCGTTGAGCACCTCGTGATGGATGCCGGATTTCTTCAGCTCATTCGAGATCAGCTCGGAGTTCTCGATCGACGTCGTCCCGACCAGCACCGGCTGGCCGTTAGCCACCCGTTCCTTGATGTCGGCGACGATGGCGTCGAATTTTTCCTGCTTGGTCCGGTAGACCAGGTCGGGATGGTCCTTGCGCACCATCGGCTTGTGGGTGGGTATCACCACCACTTCAAGGCCGTAAATGCTCTGGAACTCGTAGGCCTCGGTGTCGGCCGTACCGGTCATGCCCGAAAGCTTCTCGTAGAGGCGGAAATAGTTCTGGAAGGTGATCGAGGCCAGGGTCTGGTTCTCGCGCTGGATCGGCACGCCTTCCTTGGCTTCCACAGCCTGGTGCAGGCCTTCCGACCAGCGCCGCCCCGGCAGCGTGCGGCCGGTGAACTCGTCGACGATGACCACCTCGCCGTCACGCACGATGTAGTCGACGTCGCGGGAAAACAGATGGTGGGCTCGCAGCGACGCGTTGAGTGCGTGCATCAGACCAAGATTATGTGCATCGTACAGGCTGGTTTCGGCCTCGATCATGTCGGCCTCCGACAGCAGTTTCTCGGTCTTGGCCATTCCGTCTTCGGTCAGGTAGACCTGCTTGGTCTTCTCGTCGACACTGAAATCGCCGGGACCATCCTCCTCTTCCTGCGGCTGGAGATTGGGAACAATTCGATTCATCTTGACGTACAACTCCGGTCCCTCGTCGGTAGGACCGGAGATGATCAGCGGAGTACGCGCCTCGTCGATGAGAATGGAGTCGACCTCGTCGACGATGGCGAACGCCTGGCCGCGCTGGACTTTCTGCTCGGTGGAGAACGCCATGTTGTCGCGCAAGTAGTCGAATCCGAACTCGTTGTTGGTTCCGTACGTCACGTCGGCGGCATACGCCTCGCGCTTGGCATCAGGCGCCATGCCAGGCACCGAGACACCAACCGTCAACCCAAGCGCGTCGTAGATCGGCTTCATCCATTCCGCGTCACGCCGGGCCAGGTAGTCGTTGACCGTGACCACGTGCACACCCTTGTCGGCGATTGCGTTGAGATAGACCGCCAGCGTGGCCACCAGGGTCTTGCCCTCACCCGTCTTCATCTCGGCAATTTTGCCCTGGTGCAGCACCATGCCGCCGATGAGCTGGACGTCGAAGTGGCGCATTCCCATGGTGCGCACGGAGGCTTCTCGGGTCGCCGCGAAGGCTTCCGGGAGCAACTCGTCGAGGCTGGTGCCGTCGGCGTAGCGCTTGCGGAACTCTTCGGTCTTGGCGAGCAACTCGTCGTCGGAGAGCTTCTGGAATTCGAGCTCGAGGGCGTTGATCGCCTCGACATCCTTCTGCAGGCGCTTGACAAGCCGCTCGTTTCGGCTGCCGACAACCTTGGTGATCAGGGCTTTGAGCATACGGAGTCCGTTGTTCGATTTTTGCTAGCGGATTGTTGTAGATGGGGACAGCCGAATCCGGCTGCAAGGACAGCCTGACATTGTAGCGTGAAAGTCGGTTTCCGGTTTCCGTCCTTTGTCCTCTGACTTTCCTCTTCCATCTCCCTTCTCCTCCTCTCCCCTTCGCCGTACCATGTCCCCATGGAAGAGAAGTCGGAGAAAAACCTGGACCAGGTCGCCGGCGCCGACCGTCGCCTCAACTCACTGCTCAAGGCCGGGCGGTTGTTCGAGGAGATTGATCGGGCCGTGCAGCCGGCCTTGCCCGAACAGGCGCGCGGCAAAATCCAGGTGGCCTGCATCGAGGACGACTGCCTGGTGCTGGCGGCAGCCAGCCCGGCCTGGGCCAGCCGCGCCCGCCTGGTGGCCAGCACGCTACTGGCCGAGGCCAACCGGCACCTGCCCGAACCACTCAAGGGAACCCGCGTAATCGTGGCCGAACGCCTGCCCGATGCACCTGACCGCAAGTAGTGACGGACGAGCAAAGCCGGAATAACCCTACTCCGGTGACTTGCGATGCAGCAGGAGGCACCTTGAAAGTGGAACCTGATTAGATCCTTGTCTCAGCCGGGTTCACACATCCAGTTCATGGAACCGCAGATTGCGCAGATTCCCGCAGATTCAAGAAACTTCAAATATGGATCATCAGGCTTTACAAAAAAATCAGTAATCTGCGGTTTCAAAAGACCGAGCCGGATCATCGCTGGGCTTCGTCAATGATCAGGAAAAAGAAAGCCCCGACCAAAAGCCGGGGCAAGATCCTTCAACCAGAAACCGACCGGTCGGCCGAACTTACACGGCCTGGGCCGGTTGGACGTAGGAGATCGGAGCACGTCCGTCGTCTTCGTAAGTCACCTCTTCCCACGCCGTCTCGTCGGCCAGCAGGGTTCGCAGGAGCTGATTGTTGAGCTCGTGCCCGGACTTGTGACCGGTGAATGTGCCGATGGGATTGCGCCCCAGCAGGTAGAGGTCACCGATGGCGTCGAGAACCTTGTGCTTGACGAACTCGTCGTCGTAGCGCAGGCCGTTCTCGTTGAGCACACGGTAATCGTCGAGTACAACGGCATTGTCGAGACTGCCGCCGAGCACCAGGTTGCGCTGGCGCAGGTATTCGATGTCACGCATGAAGCCGAAGGTACGAGCACGCGCGACTTCCTTGAGGTAGGAGGTCGTGGAGAAGTCGATGTCGGCCTTGCAGGAATGCGAGCGAATGACCGGGTGATCGAACTCTATCGTGAACTTGACACGGAAACCGTCGTAGGGCTCGAATCGTACCCAGCGGTCACCGTCATGAACCTCGACCGGCTTCAGAATCTTGATGAAGCGCTTGGCGGCATTCTGCTCGGCGATGCCGGCTGACTGCACGAGGAAGGCGAACGGACCGGCGCTGCCGTCCATGATCGGCACTTCCGAGGCACTGAGATCGACATAAAGATTGTCGATGCCCAGACCAGCCAGGGCCGACATCAGGTGCTCGATGGTGGCAACCCGAACACCGCTGTCATCGACCATGGTGGTCGAAAGGGCGGTATCACCCACACGGTGTGGCTCGGCCTTGATCTCGACAACCGGATCGAGATCGACACGGCGGAACACGATGCCGGTATTGACGGGAGCCGGGCGCAGGGTCATCAGGACCTTTTCGCCCGTGTGCATGCCCACGCCCGTGGCACGAATGACGTTTTTCAGTGTTCTTTGCTTGATCACTTTGTGGCCAATTGCTGGTAGTCGCGAGGAAGTCTAGCACAGGAATTCGTCGCGAAAAAGCACTTTTTCGTCATTTTGACCACACTTGTTGCGTTAGAACAACATGGATTGTCACTCAAGTGTCACCGGTCGGCGCCGCCTCGATGGCGAGAACGAGGCGATGCCGGCCGGTTACCCGGCCCGCCGGTCGTCGACACTCCCCGCTCGGGGGGTGCCGCGTCAGTCGGCCTGGTTGCGCAGGAATGCCGGAATGTCGAGGTAATCGAGCTCCTTCTGTTCACCGAACAGCTTCTTGCTCTCGCCTCTTCCTTCCTCTTTACGCGCCTGCTCCTCGGCCTCGGTCGCCGTGAACGGTTCGTTGTCGGTACCGGTCCGCACCAGCTTCATCGGCTTTTCCTGGCTTTTTGGCCGCTTTTCGCCCAGCCCGGTTGCCACCACGGTCACGCGCAGGTCATCTGTCATGTCGGGATCGATCACCGTGCCCATGACAACCGTTGCATCATCGCTGGCCAGGTCTGCCACTGTGGAGCCCACTTCCTCGAACTCCTTCATGCTCAGGTTCATGCCGGCAGTGACGTTGACCAGGATGCCGCAGGCACCGTTGAGATCCACATCCTCGAGCAGCGGTGAACCGATTGCAGCCTGGGCGGCCATCAACGCCCGATCCTCACCGCGCGCCGACCCGGCACCCATCATGGCCATGCCCATCTCGCTCATGACCGTACGCACATCGGCGAAGTCGACATTGATCAGGCCCGGACGGGTGATCAATTCGGCGATCCCCTGCACGGCACCCGACAACACCTGGTTGGCCGACTTGAAGGCGTCGAGCAGCGTCACTTCCGAGCCCAGCACGCTCAGCAGCTTGGCATTGGGAATGGTGATCAGTGAATCGACGTGGTGCGACAACTCGTCGATCCCCTGCTGGGCCACCGCCATGCGTCTCTGGCCTTCGAAGGGGAACGGCCGGGTGACCACCGCGACGGTGAGAATACCCATCTCCTTGGCCTGTTGAGCGACCACCGGAATGGCGCCCGTGCCGGTGCCGCCGCCCATGCCGGCGGTCAGGAACACCATGTCGCAACCGTCGAGCATCTCGCAGATGCGATCACGGTCTTCGAGCGCCGACTGACGGCCGACCTCGGGATTGGCGCCAGCACCCAGCCCCTTGGTCACGCTCGTGCCGATCTGCAGGGTGGTCTTGCCACCGAAGTTGCGCAGTGCCTGGGAGTCGGTATTGACGCAGATGAAATCCACGCCCTCGATTGCCGACTCCACCATCTGGTTGACGGCGTTGCCGCCGCCCCCGCCGATACCCACGACCTTGATGGTCGCTCCGGGTGTGTAGTTTTCAATCAATTCAAAAGGCATAACAGTCTCTCCTATTCACTCGCCATAACGATCAACACGTTTGAAAAAAGGGATGACGGCACACGCCTTCTTGGCGGACGCTTCGTGCCGGTCCCTGCCTTGCCGAGGTACATCGACCTCAAAACTCCCCCTGGAACCAATTCTTGATCCGGTTCCAGAGATTCTCTCCGCCGCGCCCCAGTCCTCCGTGACGCGGCATGTCCATTCGGCTGCCATAGAGCAGCAGCCCGACGCCGGTGGCGTGAATCTGGTTATTGACCACCTCACTCAGGCCGGTGACATGCTGCGGCGCGCCCAGGCGCACCGGCATGTGCAGTATCTCTTCGGCCAGTTCGA